>JAGRJL010000262.1 GCA_020442775.1 Lysobacterales bacterium
CGCAAACTAATCCGCGTTGGACGCTGACGGTTGATGAATACGTTTGCAGCATCAACGGCGCACCACCGACCTCCCGTTAAGCTAGCTCGAACTCGTTCATGACGACGCGAACAAGAGACAGCGAATTGATGCCAGGCAAGACTCCGTGGTGGCGCGGCGCCATCATCTACCAAATCTACCCGCGGAGTTTTCAGGACTCCAACGGCGACGGCGTGGGTGACCTGCAGGGCATCCTCAGGCGTCTGGACTATGTCGCTGACCTGGGCGTGGATGCGATCTGGATCTCGCCCTTTTTTGCCTCGCCGATGGCCGACTTCGGCTACGACATCGCCGACTACCGTGCGGTCGATCCGCTTTTTGGGACGCTCGAAGATTTCGACCAGGTCCTCGCACGCGCCCACCAGCTGGGCCTCAAGGTGATGATCGATCAGGTACTCAGCCACACCTCCGATCAGCACGCCTGGTTTGCCGAAAGCCGTCAGGATCGGACCAACCCCAAGGCTGACTGGTATGTGTGGGCCGACCCCCGCGAAGATGGCGGACCGCCGAACAACTGGCTTTCGATCTTCGGCGGCAGCGCCTGGCAATGGGAGCCGCGCCGCGAGCAGTACTATCTGCACAACTTTCTGGTCGCCCAGCCAGACCTGAACTTCCACCACCCGGCGGTTCGCGCGGCCTCGCTGGACAATGTCCGCTTCTGGCTGGACCGTGGGGTGGACGGACTCAGGCTGGATGCGATCAACTTCTGCTTCCACGACCGCGAACTGCGCAACAACCCGGCCAAACCCAAGTCCGAACGGGTGGGCCGCGGATTCAGCGCCGACAACCCCTACGCCTACCAGAAGCACCTGTACGACAACACCCGGCCCGAGAATCTGGCCTTTCTGGCCGAGTTGCGGCAGCTGCTGGACGAGTATCCGGATATTGCCGCTCTGGGCGAGATCTCCGCCGAGGACTCGCTGGCGGCGATGGCCGAATACACGCGGGCCGGCCGGCTGCACATGGGATACAGCTTTGAACTGCTCAGCGAACAGCGCAGCGCCGAGTTCATTGAGGGCACAGTCGCGAAGCTGGAATCCCAGCTCACCGAGGGCTGGCCATGCTGGGCCATCTCCAATCACGACGTCACCCGGGTGGCGACCCGCTGGGCCGGTGCCGAAAGCAGCCCGGCGCAGTCGATCCTGTTTAGCGCAATGCTCTGCTCGCTGCGCGGATCTGCGTGCATCTACCAGGGTGAAGAGCTGGGCTTGACCGAAGCAGAGATCCCTTTTGAGGCGATTCAGGACCCCTATGGCAAAGCCTTCTGGCCCAGCTTCAAGGGACGTGACGGTTGCCGCACCCCGATGCCGTGGGAAGCTGACGAGCGCGGCGGCTTCACCCAGGGTCGCCCCTGGCTACCGCTGCCGCCGGAACACCGGGCCATCAGCGTCGCCTCGCAGCTCAACCGCGACCAGTCCCATTTGCAGCGTTTCCGGCGCTTTCTGGCCTGGCGACGGCAGCAGCCGGCGCTGCTTCACGGCGCAATTCGCTTCCTCGATCTGGGACAGGGCATTCTGGCCTTTGTGCGCGAGCACGCCGACCAGCACCTGCTGTGCGTCTTCAACCTCAGTCGGCGGACGCTGGAACTCGGGGCTTCCGCCCAACTTCACGATCGAATCCAGCGGGTGCTGGAGGGTCATGGTTTGTCTGCCAGTTCAGCATCGGACACTCCCTTGCGCATCGGACCGGATCAGTGCCTGTTCGCGGCTCTGGCGCCAACCCAAGTCGGCGATTCGGCCGCATCACCCGCAGACGGAAACGAGGCATCATCGGTGTTGGCCCCCGCTGCCCTTCCCTAGCCTGGATTGGTCTAGGGAGAGGGCCTCGCGACCGGCGTAGCCATTTCGCCACGCGAGGGAGAATCTGTTTCGAATCCTGGGATGACCGAAGTCGCGCTTTACCAGCGACTTTCATCGCGGACAATGGGGTGCGCTGCTCCCGGAACAAGCGAGGTTCGCGATGGCACCCAAGTTGATCCTGTTTCCATTGCTCGCCCAGATAGGGCTCACGCTCTGGGTTTACGTCCACCTGGCGATCGCCAAGCGCCACGCGCTCGCGCTTGATCAAGTGGATCATTCTCGGCGCGCCCTCCACGCCGATGCCTGGCCCGATTCGGTACTGCAAATCTCCAACAATCTGCGCAACCAGTTCGAAGCGCCAGTGCTGTTCTATGTGCTGGTGCTGGTGATCTGGGCGATCGGTGCGGTCAACCCGTTCAGCATGGCGGTCGCCTGGGGATTCGTCCTCTCGCGCTGCGTTCATGCGCACGAGCATCTGCGCCGCAACTACGTTCCACGGCGGCGGGCGATCTTCATGGTCGGATGGGGGCTGCTGGTGGTGTTGCTGCTGCAGTGTCTGTGGTCGCTCAGCGTGAGCTGACCGCGCGACGCTACTGTTCCAGCGCGGTCGAGCGCTTGCGTGGCTTGCGAATCTTGGGACGCAGCAGTCGCCGATCTGCCACCTGCCACCAGTCGTCATCCGCATGGGCCTCCACCAGCAGGCCCTCCGGCACGTCGCCAACCCAGCTGAAGCTGTCGCGGCCGTGCCCCAGATCGAGCAGATAGGCCAGCCACTTGCCGCAAAAAACATTCATCCGCAGCCGATGGTCCCCTATCGCGCGAGCCGGTGTCGCCGGCAGGAACAGCCGATGCAGGATCGCGCCATAGCGACAGTGAGTCACCTCGGTCTGGCGGGCGTCGTGGTACACGCGCAGATAGGCGCAGGGCTCGGTTTCGTTGCCGTCGGGCAGCCGATGGGTCAGCCGCAGAAAACTGGTGTAGGGCGCCTTGCCCAGCACATCCAGAATCAGTTCCGGGTGGTCATTGACCTGTGAGCGATAGCGGCCCGGCGGGGTGTCGGCCAGCTGCAGCAGACGTCCTAGGAGCGCGTGGTTCTCGGCATAGTGCCCCATCAGCTGCTCGAAGCGATTGGGCAGAATTTTTTGGTATGCGCTCATAGGTTCGATATTAGCCATATTGCGTGCGCGGTAAAGCCATCAGCGAATGATCGGTGATCGAAGCTTGACGGCGACTAACGAAAACGCGACCAGCGAACCTCAGGGGAAGCCTGCCGCAACGGTCATCAGATTGCGCAATCGGGAAAGCACCAGGCGATTGGCTGCTGGATCCGAGTCGATAAGCTATGGGCGATGCGCGCAACTGCAAGGGGTCGGAGGCGGAAAATGCTCACCCCGCGCCGGGTCAGAATCCGCCGGGTTGCCGCGATGGCGAACCTCGCCCGGGGAATACCTCGGCGTCACCGCAGCGCCGTGCGCAGGCAAATCAGCGGTGGGCATCGGGCGACCCACCGCGTCGCTGCGCCGCGATCTGCAGGGCCAGAGTGAGGCCGCCAGGGTCCAGCGGCTTGAGCAGAAAACTGTCGGCGCCCGCCTGACGAGCGCGTTCGATCACCGACTGACTGCTGTCGGCAGATAAAGCAAGCAAATAGCAGTCGGGCCAGCTCGCCCGAAGCTGGCGCAGCGCCACGCTGCCGTCCAGCTGACCCAGATGCATGTCAACCAGAGCGACCTCTGCGGGCTGCTGATCCAGGGCAATCTCGGCCAGGCCAGATACCGCTACCACCGTGCAGCCCTGCTGCGTCAGCAGCGCCGACAGCAGCGGGCGCAGATCCGCATCGTCCTCCACCACCAGCGCGCGCTGGCTGCTGGCGCGAGCCGCTGGCCGCTCCGGCTTTCCGCGAACGATGGGCGCCGGAACCGTGAGCACAAACTGGCTGCCTTCGCCGATCGCCGAATGCTTGAGCTTCAGCGTGCCGCCCATGCGCAGGGCAATTTCGCGGGAGATCGAAAGACCCAGTCCTGTCCCGCGCACGCTGCGTTCGTTGCGGCCATAGTCGGTGAACAGCTGCGATTGCTCCTGCGCGCTGATACCGGGTCCGCTGTCGCTGACCACCGCCTGCAGCTGTGCATCGCGCCATTCCAGCGCCAGCGTGACCCGACCGGTCAGGGTGAACTTGAAGGCGTTGGCGACCAGGTTGAACAGCACCTGGCGCAGGCGCAGGCCATCGACCAGGATCTCTGTACAGCCATGCGCTTCCAGCGTGACCTGCCAGTCCAGGCCGCGCTGCGCCGCGGTGCCGCCATAGATTTCGGAGAAGTCTTCGACCAGATCGCGCAGATTGGTGACGCCTGGATGCAGCTCAAACTGTTCATTCTCCAGCCGTGCCTGATCCAGCACGCTTTCTACCAGATGGCGCAGATGCGCGACCCCCCGACGCACCGCACCCAGGCTGCGCCGAGCCTGCGCGGCATCGGTGTCCGCCGACTGCAGCAGATTCAGATGCCCCAGTACGGCGCTGATCGGTGTACCGAACTCATGCGAGAGACGGCGGACGAATTCCGCCTGCATGTGCTGGTGCTTGCGCATCTCCTCGCTGCTCTCCCGCAGCGCCTGATGCTCGGCCTGTAGCAGGCGCTCGCGCTCGGAGAGGCGGTCCAGACGCAGCTGGGCCAGATTGGAACT
>JAGRJL010000263.1 GCA_020442775.1 Lysobacterales bacterium
TCCTGGGTGCTGTGGTTGGCGAGCTTCCAGCGCTCATAGTTGATTTCGGCCGCCGCCTCGGCGCGCTTGCGCTCGGTGATGTCGACCACCAGACCGGTCAGGAACTGGGCATTGCCGTTGACGTCCTGATGGATCACGCCGCTGGACCAGATCCAGTGTTCGCTACCATCTGGCCAGATGATCCGGTACTCGGTGTCTTCGGGTTCGCCGCAGATCGCGCGTCGCGCATTGCTGGCTACCCGTTCGCGGTCCTCGGGATGGACGTGTTCGAGGAAATCCTCCAGCGTCCATTTGGGTAGGGCCTCGTCATAGCCAAAGCACTGGGCGTACGAGGCCGAACGCTCAACCTTGAGCGTTTCCAGGTCCATCGACCATTCGCCGATTTGGGCCGCCTCGGTGGCGAACTGGAAGCGGCGGCGGCTGCTCTCCAGCGCCGACTCGATTGCTAGCTGACTGCTGATGTCGCGGGTGGTCGCCAGATGGTGAACCGCGCCGGTCGCGGGATCGCGCAGCGGAGTCGAAGTGCACTCCAGGTGGCGAGTGGTCCCATCCATCGCCTGTACCCGAAACTGCAATTCGCCGGAATGACCTTCACAAACTGCGTGATGCAGCTTGCGAAAGCGTTGCTGATCTTCGGGATGGACAAAATTGAGCAGGCCGACCCGGTTGGCGCTGACCACGTCGCCCACGCCCAGCATTCCCAGTCCGGCCGGGTTCATCTGCAGCAGCTTGCCGCTGGCGTCGACCAGCTTCACGCAATCGGGGAGTTGTTCGAAGATCTTGGTCAGCATCAGCGCCGATTGGGCGATCTCCGCCGAACCGGCTTCCTGGATCGCGATGCAGCCAGCGAATCCGGAGCGCGCGCGAGCTCGCTTGTCCGTTCCTTCCGCTTCCGCAGTCGGTCCGGTTGCCATCTGACTACTGGAGGCGTCGTCAACCCTGGCCATGGCCCTGCGCGCTTGATTGCGGTCTCGCGGAGCCGTCAGCGCCCACCAGGGCAAACGCTAGGCACCGCACCAGCACGATTCTAGGCACAGCCACCGCAGTTCTGGCAATGCGCAGCCCGTCGTTCCAGCAGTTGTTAACAACTGACGACAAATAATGAGCAGTATGTGAAAAGTTGCGCTTCTGCGGTTAGCGGCTCAGTACCCGATCAAGCCAGCGCAGGATGGGCGGGAGCTGCTCGGGTCTAAAATCCTCTTCGCCCTGATCACCCTTGCCCGGATCGGCGTGCGGCGGACGCGCCTTCGGCGGCAGATAGCGGTTGGTAGGTTGATAGCCCAGATCCGCGTACAGGTCGACCGCTCCGCGCCCGGTCGCGTGTCGGGTAGCGGGGTCGTCCGGATTGGACAAATCGCCAAAAAGCCGGGCCTTGGTCGGACAAGCCATCACGCAGGCTGGTTGCCGATCCGCGAGCGGCAGTGATTGATCGCTGATTCGGTCCGCGCACAGGGTGCACTTCTTCATCACACCCTCCACCGCGCTGAATTCACGGGCCCCATAGGGGCAGGCCCAGGCGCACAGCTGGCAGCCGATGCACTTTTCTTCGTCGACCAGGACGATGCCGTCGCTGCGCCGCTTGTGGCTGGCGCCGGTGGGGCAGACGGTGACGCAGTGCGCGTTCTCGCAGTGCAGGCAGGAGCGCGGGAAATGCATGGTCAACGGCGCGCCGAGATCCTCGGGTCGCTGCGCGGTATAGCTGTGCACCCGATTGAACCAGATCCCGTGAGGCTCCGCGCCATAGGGTGATTCATCGGTCAGCGGACCGGCCATGCCGCCGGCGTTCCAGCTCTTGCAGGCGACCGCACAGGCATGGCAGCCCACGCACAGATCCAGATCGATCACTAGGCCCAGGCGGCGCTCGGTGTGGTCAGGGAGTCGAGTCATCAGACGGACGCCTCAAGGTGTTGGTTGGCCGCAGGCGCTGGGTCGAGGGCGAGCGAGGGCTCGGAGCTCAGGGTCCAGGGCACCGGGTGCCGAGGCGTGGCGGGCCGGCTGTGCTGGGCCCTGAGCCCTGGTCCCTGTGCCCTTCTCCAGTTCATCGTTCATGTCTCCAGCGCTTGCGAAGTTGCGCGCCGAAGCGCAGCAGGGCCGGCGCCTTGATCCCGGTGGGCGGGCTGCCCAGCGCATCGAATTGCGGTTCTGTTCCCCGCTCCACTGGCGTACAGGCCTCCAGTCTGACTCGCAGGTCGAACCAGGCCGCTTGTCCGGTGACCGGGTCGGCGTTGGCCAGCGGCTGGTCGGCGAGTTGGTCGGAGATCAGGTGGTTGAGCAGAAAGCCCTCATTGCCCTCCGGCGCCTCCCGATCCAGGGCCCAGGCGCCGCGCCGCTTGCCGATGGCATTCCAGGTCCATACGGTTCCGGGTTCCACCGTATCGCTGGCGCGCACCTGGGCCCGCAGTCGGGAGTGCTGGCTGATCACCCAGGCCCAGTCCAGATCCTCAAGGCCTGCTGCCGCCAGGGTCTCCGGATGCACATAGAGGTAGTTGCGTGCGGCAATCTGCCGTTGCCAGGCGTTCTGACTGCCCCAGGCGTGATACATGAACATCGGTCGCTGGGTGAGCGCGGCCAGCGGATAGCCTTGCGCCTGGGCAGTCTGGCTTTCGAATGGCGGATACCAGATGGGCAGCGGATCGAAGTATCGGTCGACCCGCTCACGCAGCGGCTGCGGAGGCTGCACTCGCCCGTGTCCTTGCGCCGCGAGTCGGAAGCGCTGCAGGGTTTCGCTGTAGAGCTGCAGGACCACCGGCGGCGCGCTGCCAACTTCACCGGGCAACAACCCCAGTTCCTGCGCCCAGTTGAGGTAATTGCGATTGGCCATCTTGTAGTAGCGACCGGCTTCAGGCACCGGGCAATGCCAGTGACAGCCGTTTTCCACGTAGCGCTCAAGCTGCCGGGGGTTGGGCGCGCCCTTGCCCTGCTCGCTGCCGTCGGCGCCGCGCCAGCCGGCGAGAGTGCCCACGCCGGGGGCACGCTGGTGACGCCACAGGTACTCCTCGTAGCCTCCGGGGTAGGTGGGATTTCCGTCCGCTTCGCACATGCCCGGAAGACCCAGACGTGCGCCCAGATCCAGCAGCACCGACTGGAAGCCACGGACGTCCCGGCTCGGATCGAATACCGGCTGGCGGATCGCGTCAGACACCCCGTCCGCATCGGAGATCGGGCGATCAAGCAGGCTGATCCCGTCGAAGCGTTCCAGGTAAGTGGTGTCGGGCAGGACGATGTCGGCGTAGGCCACCATCTCGCTGGCATAGGCATCGGAGTAGACGATAAACGGAATTCGGTACTCGCCGTCGCTGTCGGTGTCGGTCAACCAGCCCATGGTCTGGGTGGTGTTCATTGCCGAGTTCCAGCTCATGTTGGCCATGAACAGGAACAGGGTGTCGATCGGGTAGGGATCCGCCGCCCAGGCGTTGCGGATCACCGTGTGCAGCATTCCATGCACCGCCAGCGGGTGGGCCCAGGAATAGGCGTGATCGATGCGCTCGGGGCGGCCCTCCTGGTCCACCAGCAGGTCATCGGGGGATTGCGGAAAGCCCAGCGGGGCCGCATCCAGCCGACCGTCCTCGCCGCGTCGCCGTCCGGGTCGATTCGGTGGCGGGGTGGGCTTGGGGAAGGGCGGCTGATAGCGGAAGGAGCCGGGGGTATCGATTGCGCCCAGCAGCATCTGCAGCAGGTGCAGCGAGCGGCAGGTGTGGAAGCCGTTGACGTGCGCGGAGATCCCGCGCATCGCGTGCATCGCGACCGGGCGACCGATCATTGAGGCGTGTTCGCGACCATGTACATCGGTCCACGGTTGCGCCAGCTCGATCGCCTGGTCGAAAGCTATTTCTGCCAGCTCAGCCGCCAGCGCGCGGATTTTCGCGGCGGGAATGCCGGTGGCCTTCGCGGCCGCCTCCGGCGCGTACTCGGGACGCAGGTAGCGTTCCACGATCAGCTGGAATACCGGCACCGCGTCGCGACCGTCGTGCAAACGCACTTCGCCGACGATCTGCGGGCTGATCCCCGGGGTATTGGCCGGCAACAGTTGGGGGACGTGGTCGCCCGCCACCGCGCACAGCGGCTGGCCATCGCGGTCGCGGGCAAAAAGGCCATCCGCTGCATCGCCCGGGGCACGCACAACCAGCCAGTGGGCGTTTGCATAGCGAACCAGGTAGTCCAGATCGATCCGTTCAGTGCGCAGCAGTTCGTGCACCAGTGCCAGCGCCAGCGCGCCGTCGCTGCCCGGTCGGATCGGGATCCACTCGTCGGCCAGCGCGCCGTAGCCGGTGCGCACCGGGTTGATCACCACGATCCTGGCGCCGCGCTGACGCAGCTTGCTCAGGCCCAGCTTGATCGGGTTGGAGTCGTGATCTTCGGCTACACCCCAAAGCCACAGGGTTTTCGCATGCTCCCAGTCGGGTTCGCCAAACTCCCAGAAGGAGCCGCCGATGGTGTACAGGCCGGCGGCCGCCATGTTGACCGAACAAAATCCGCCGTGGGCAGCGTAATTGACTGTGCCGAAGGCCTGCGCCCACCAGCCGGTGAGCGCCTGGGACTGGTCGCGACCGGTGAAGAAGGCGAGTTTGTTGGGGTCATTCGCGCGAATCTTGCCGAGTCTGGCGGTGACCGCTTGCAGCGCTTCCTCCCAGCTGATGGTCTCGAACTGTCCTGCGCCTCTGGGGCCGACCCGCTTCAGTGGCGCGCTCAGCCGCGCCGGTGACAGATGCTGCATCGGACCGCTGGCGCCCTTGGCGCAGATCACCCCGCGGTTGACCGGGTGTTCGGGATTGCCGTCGATATAGCGGAGCTGGCCATCTTCCAGGTGGACCCGAATTCCGCAGCGGCAGGCGCACATGTAGCA
>JAGRJL010000264.1 GCA_020442775.1 Lysobacterales bacterium
AGGCGGCTGGCTACGGCAGCATCGAACTGGTCGGCTGGGCCGAACAACCCCGGTATGACCAGGCCGACAAGAAGATGTACTGGGCCAAGGAACTGATCTTCGACGAAAGCGAAAGCCATACGCTGAATTACGACGTTCGCATCCTCGGTCGCGACGGGGTGCTGGTGATGAGCGCGATTTCCTCGATGGACAGCCTGCCGTCGGTGCGCAAGGCAATGCAGTCGGTGCTGGCGCAGACCGAGTTCAACGAAGGTGCGCGCTACGCCGACTTCGATCCCTCGACCGACAATCTGGCCACCTACGGGGTGGCCGCGCTGGTGGCGGGCGGATTGGCCAGCAAGACCGGACTGCTGGCCAAGCTGGGCGTGCTGCTGCTGAGCCTAAAGAAGTTCCTGGTGTTCATCGTGATCGGCATCGGTTTGGCGATCAAGAAGCTTTTCGGCGGCAAGCCGGCAGATGGCGCCAGCAGCTAAGCTGATCTGACCAGCGCGAAGTTCGCCGCCGCAGGCGGCGGACTTCCTGCCAATGATCGCGATCGATCAGGTCATCGTCCGCTGCACAGCCATCGGCGATGATCTGATGCCCCAATGGGTCAGTGGGCGCAGCCATGATCGCCATCACTCGAGACTTCGATCCGTCCGAACTGGCCGCCGACAGCGTCAGCCGGCGCCAGTTCATTGCGGTAATCGAGGGTCGCGGCGAGCAGGGCTCGCGCATCGCAGCCGATCCGGAAATGCTTGGCAGGATCCAGGGCGAGTTCCGTCGAAGCGGCGCCGTCCTGCTGCGCGATTTTCCGATCGCCAACACCGAACAGGCAGAGGAACTGCTTGGTGCCCTGGGCGTCAGCTTCGATGACAAGTATTTGGGTGGCGCCAGTCCGCGCAGCAGGTTGAGCCAGCACTTCTTCACCTCCACCGAGGCGCCGGCGCCCTACATCATCTCCTTCCATACCGAGATGTGCTATCTGCGGCAAAGGCCGGGCAAGATCTTCTTCTACTGTATCGACCCGCCTGGTCGCTACGGTGAAACTCCGATCTTTGACTGCGCAGCTATCCATGCGGCGCTGCCGGCCGAGTTGCGCGACAAGATCGAGAACCTGGGGATGTGTTACCAGCGCTACTTCGGCAGTCGCAAGGCACGCTTGTTCAATGTCTACAAGACCTGGAGAGAGGCCTTCCAGGCTGAAACTCAAGAACAGGCCGAGGCAGCATGCCGCAGCCAGGGGATGGAGTTCGAATGGCTGCCCGACGGCGGTCTGCTCACGCGAGCCTTCATGCCGGGGCACATGGTTGACCCGGTCAGCGGACGCAAATGCATCAGTCTCACTCTTTACAACGCGACCGCAGCGCCTCATGACCTGCGCAGGTTCGCCCATCGGATCAATCCGCTGGTGCGGTTGGCGCTTGGTGCCTTCATTCGCCTGCAGTACGCCAAACAGCATGTCTTCATGCGCACCCTGTGGGGTGACGGCAGCACCATCACCCCGACTGAAACCCGAGCAATGATCGACGCCGCCTGGGAGCACTCCAGCTTGTTCCGCTGGCAGCGCCGGGATCTGCTGATCCTCGACAACATCCGCTGCGGTCACGGTCGACTGAACGTGATCAAGCCACGGCGGATTGCGGCCGCCCTGGGCGACCCCTATCAGCTCTGAGCGGGCGCTGCTAGCGGCGCCCGCGAACGGTGGTGTCGCGCGACGACAGGTGCAGGTGGTACTGGAACCGGTCTGGCCGGTACAGCGCAGTCAGATAGTCGAAGGGGCGGCCGCGTTGATCGCTGGTGATGCGGGTCACGCAGAGCAACGGCGTGCCGATCGCCACCTCCAGCTGCGCGGCAATGGTGGCGTCGGCCGCAACCGCTGAAATCACCTGGTCCACCTCACTCAATTCAATGCCCAGTCGCCGGAACAAGTCCAGTCGCGAAGAGTGACGCAGGTTCTCGCCGCTGAACAGGGCGCCCAGCGGAATGGTCCAGCTGACATAGTGGGCGAACGGCAGTCCGCCGCTGGTGCGAACCCGGATCGCACGATCGGCCGCCTCGCCGGGGCGCAGCTTGAGCGCCTGGGCAATCTGTGCGGGCGGCAGCACCCGGGCAAAATCGACCAGTCGAATGCTGGTCTCCCGGCCAATCAGCGCCAGGCTGTCGATCATGCTGGTCAGCGGGGCGCTCAACCGTTCCGC
>JAGRJL010000265.1 GCA_020442775.1 Lysobacterales bacterium
TCTTGCCGCGACCCACGCCGCCCCACAGATACAGGCCGCGCGGGCTCTTGGGCTTCTGAAAGCGGGCGATCACCCGGCCGAACAAACCGTCGGTCTGATTAGCCAGCAGGGCGTAGTGCAGCCGTTCCAGCTCGGTCAGCGCCAGCCGCTGGCCGTGGTCCTCTTGCAGTTCCCCGCGATCCACCCCCGCATCATAGGCGGCCAAGGGGCTGAGCTGGTCGCGGTTGGGATTCACCGGTCAGTCACCCGAATGCCCATCCAGCGCCTGATTGAGCCGGTCGCGCAGCTCGATCAATCGACCGTGAAAGAAATGTCCGGCGCCATCGAAGCGAATCAGCTGCGGTCCTGCCGGGTGCCGAGCAACATAGTCATACACCGCTTGAGGGTCGACTACCTCATCCTCAGCGCCCTGCAGCACCCACCAGGGACAGCCCGGATCGCCGACGTCGGCGAAACCCCACTTGCTCACCGGCGGCGCCACACTGATCAGCCCAGCCGCCCTGACCTGCTGCGCGACCGCTGCCGCGACGTAGCTGCCAAAGGAAAATCCGGCCAGCCACAGTCTGGCCGAGGGCAGGCGGCGCAAGCCCTCGGCGACCACAGCGCGCAAATCGTCCTGCTCGCCGCGGGCATCGTCATGGGCCCCGGTAGAGCGTCCCACGCCACGAAAGTTGAAGCACAACGTGGCCAGGCCACGGCCCTGAAACAATCGCTCCAGGGTGGTGACCACCTTGTTGCTCATGGTCCCGCCGTGCAGCGGATGCGGGTGGCAGATCACCGCCAGTTCGCCGATTTCGGTGCTGCCGGCCTCGGCGGGGCGGCCATAGCGCAGCTCCAGTTGGCCAACCGGACCGTCGATCAGTGCAATCTGTCCGTTGTCCGGCCAATCGGAGGTCACTGACCCGGCTCCTCCGCTTCCAGATCCAGTCCGATGATCAGCGGGTCGTGATCGGAAGAACGGTAGGCGTCGGCGCGGTACATGCGCTTGCCCTCGCGGTTGCGGTCATCGCTGCGATAGTCGGCCTCGACCAGTTCATCGGCATTGATGTGCCAGGGCGCGGTACCCTCAATCTGCGCAAGGATGGACGGATTGGCCAGCGCATGATCCAGACTGCCGGACTGGCCGCGGTAGTTGAAGGTGTAGTCGGACGGGTCCTGGTCGGCGGCCACCCGGCGATAGCCGCGCTCGGCCAGCAGGCGGATAGGGTCTTCCCTGGCGTAGGCGTTGAAATCGCCCAGCAGCAGCACATCCGGATCGGGCAGGCTCAGATCGCGCTCGATCCAGTCGGCCAGTTGCTTGGCCTGCTGGACGCGGGTGGCGTTGTGGCAGCTCTGACCATCACCCTGATCCCGATTGAGCTTGTCCGCCTCCTGGCAGCCGCCCTTGCTCTTGAAATGGACGACCGCCGCGCTGAACACGCCCTGGCTGCGGCCGTCACGAAAGCCTTGCAGCAGCACCGGGCGGTTGTTGCTGAAGGCATCGACGTCGAGCACCGCGGCCTCGCCTTCGGGCGACAGTCGCTTGCGGTCGTAAATCATGCCCACGGTGATCGCGTCGGCACCGAGCTGCGGTCGTGCCAGGGTGAGCGCCACATAATCCCGCTTGCGCGGCGAACGGCGGTCCAGTTCAGCGGCCAGCTGGACGATCGCGCTGGTCTCCTCATAGCCGTCGTTCTCGATTTCGATCAGCGCGTAGAGGTCGGCATCGAGCGCGCGCAGCGCGGCGAGCAGCTTTTCCTGCTGACGCTTGAAGGCGGTAGTACTGGGCGCACCGCGCGCGGTGGGGAAGTCTCCGCCGCGGCCGTCGCCGTTGAAGTAATTGAGGACGTTGAAGCTGGCGATCTTCAAATCGCCGTCCAGATCCGGCGGCCGGGTAGTGCGCGGCGCCTGCTCGATGTCCAGCGGCTGCTCCGGATAGAGCCGGTATTCGCCCTGGCGATGATCCAGCACGCCCAGGGTTGCCGCAATCCTGCTGCCCACGCGCAGTGGTCGCTCCGGCCGCGGCCAGCGCGGCAGATAGCTCAGGGTTTCCGGGCGCTCGGCCAGATCGGCATCATCAATCACAATTCTGGCAGCGTCATTGACCGCCTGATGCAGCCGCGCCGCTTCACCGGGCAGCACCACTTCAGTCGGGGTGAACTGGCGTCCGGACAACGAGGCGGTCAGCTGGCCGCGTCGGTAGAGGTCTTCCTGATCGATCACCGTCAGCGGTGCCTCGATCGACACCCGCATGCCCTCGAAACGTTCCCAGCTCTCGTCGCCGAGCAGGGCCTGTTCGACGATCGCCGGCAGCGGCAATTCCTCGGCCTTGCCGCAGACCCGGAAGCTGGTCAACGCGGTCAGGCTGGTCATCGTCTGGCCTTCGGGGCCCAGTTCAGCCACCAGGCCAGCGGCGCGTACCACATCGCCGACTGCCAGCCGCGGCGGTGGTCCATCGATGGCCACGAACATCCCTTCGGAGGTCGACAGATTACCGTCCCGATCCGCCTGCTGATCCTGGACAAAGATCCCGCCCAGGGTCTTGCTGTAGTCGCCGATCACCACCGCATCAATGACCGCGCTGCGGCCCAGCAATGGTGAAGCCGGGCCGTAGCCCTGGATCCGGCTGATCGGCATCGCCCGACCACCGCACTGCTCGGCCGGATCGAAATCGTTGTTGCCGCTGAGATCGAAACTGTCGCAAGCGACCAGCGCGCACGCGGTCGCGGCCCAGAGCACGGATCGAATCATCATCGTCAAAGACCAGCGCGAACGCGCCGCGTCCGCACTATTGCATCGAATCGACCATGTACTGCACGGTCGCAGCGATCTGTTCGTCGGTCAGAGAGGGGTTGCCGCCGCGCGCCGGCATAATGCCCGCATCGCCCTGGAAGCCCTCAGTGGCGTGCTTGACCAGGGTCTCCATGCCCTGAGAAATGCGCCCACTCCAGGCAGCCATTTCCATCTTCGGCGCGCCGCCGACACCCGCGGTATGGCAGGCGCCACACAGATTGCCGTAGATCACCGAGCCGTCCAGGGTGCCGCCGTAGGCCACCTTGCTGGCCGCCGCCGCGCGCGCCGCCTCGGCCGCCGCCAGCATCGCCGCGCGGCCGGTTTCGCCGGCGTAGACCGCGCCTACAGGCTTGATCCGCTCGTCCACCTTGGCGATTCGGGCCGCTTCCCGCGGACTGGTTCCATCCGCCCCTTCGCGCGCGGTGAATCCGGCGTAAAGGTGGCTGGCGAACAGAATCAGGAACACCGTGAACACCATCAGGCCAGCGATGATCATGGAAAAGTGGCGTAGAAAGGTCGCGTCGTGCTTGGTCACGGATCAGTCCTCCACGCTATCCGCCAGCGGACAGCATGCATCGGTAGAAAGAGAACGCGGAGTATAGCCGGGCAGGCCACCGTGTCGGAAGTCATCGGGAAGCGCCGCGAATTTCAACCTGACCCTCGTCGCCGCCGCCACAGTCCGCTATCATGCGCGCCCCGGGCAGCCGTTCTGCAGCCGCCCGACCCACGCGCCCGTAGCTCAGCTGGATAGAGTACTGCCCTCCGAAGGCAGGGGTCGCAGGTTCGAATCCTGC
>JAGRJL010000266.1 GCA_020442775.1 Lysobacterales bacterium
CCAATGCCGACCCCGAACAGATCAGCGTCACCATCGACGGCGCCGAAGCACTCAGCGTTGCGGCTGACGGTCAGCTGGCGCTGGGTACTGCCATGGGGCCGGTCGCCTTCACCGCGCCAATTGCCTGGCAAACCATCGACGGCGAGCGCCGCGATGTCGCGGTGGCCTACCGCATCGACCGCAGTGACCCGAAGCAGCACCGCTATGGCTTCGCGCTGGGTGACTATGATCGCAGCCAGCCATTGACCATAGATCCGCTGCTGGCGGCGACCAACCTGGGCGGACCCGACGGCAGTGCGAGTACCGAGCTGATCAACTCGCTGCTGCTGGCCGATGGCGCGCTCTACGTGGCGGGCAATGCCTCCGCCAGCGATTTCCCGACCACTGCCGGGGTGGTTTTTCCGACCCGACCGGTGGGCAGCTTTCCCGGCTACATCGCCAGGCTGAGCACTGACCTGAGCACGCTGGAGTCCGCCACCTACCTGGCTGGCCATGTGCGCGACCCCAAGATCCGGGCGCGCTCGGGCTCGATCTACTTCGCTGCCGGCACCCTGGACCCGGCATTTCCGACCACCGCTGGCGCCTTCGACACCAGCTTCAACGGCGGCACGCTGGGCGACATGGCCATTGCACAGCTGAGTCTGGATCTGACCCAGCTGCAGGCCGGCACCTTCCTCGGCGGCAGCAGCAATGAGGTGTTTTTCGATGTGGAGACCTACAGCGGAGTCACCGACTCGATGATCTGCGTGGTTGGCGATACCCAGTCGAGCAACTATCCGACCACCCCGGGCGCCTTTGACACCACCATCAACGGCAGCAATCTGGATGCGGTGATCAGCTGCCTGTCGCTGGGCCTGACCCAGCTCAAGGGCTCGACCTTCTACGGCACCACCGGAATCGAGTCCGCGGTAGGGCTGGCGATGATGCCCGACGGGGTGCTGTTTCGCGGCATCGCGGTGGTGGGCACCAGCGGCAGCACCAATCTTCCCGCCATGACCGGCTTCCAGACCAGCGGCTTGGGGGGCACCGACAGCTTCGTGATTACCTTTAGCGACAGCAGTCTGTCGACCATCAGCGCGGGCACCTATCTGGGCGGCAGCGATGTCGACCGGGTCGAGAACGTGGTTTACAGCACCAGCCTGGGCGCGCTTTACGTCGTCGGTCGCACGCGCAGCCTGAGTGGCCTGGGCAAGTATCCGGTGACCATCGGCGCCTATCAGATCAACGGTGCGGCCGAATGGGACATCTTTGCCAGCCGTCTTCCGCGCAGTCTGGCTTCGCTGCAGGCCTCCACCCTGCTCGGCGGCAACGGTATTGACGAGGTGAGCGGCATCACCCTCAGCAATGACGCGCTGGTCATTCTCGGCCTGACCACCAGCGACGACCTGCCGACGGTGGCCGCACGCGCCTACGCCGAGGCGCCGATCGGCGCCATCTCCACCAGCATGGGGCGTTTTGAGGCCTACATCGCGCAGCTTTCGCCGGGCCTGTCGGCCCTGCACTACGGTAGCTACTACGGGGTCTACCAGACCAGCATCTTCCAGGGCTCCACGGTGTCGGAGAATCGTCCGCAGGAGTCGGTGTCGGTGTTCGATCGGGTGCCGGCGCTTGATCTGGCCAGAGACAGCGCCAGCGGCGACATTTTCTTTCCCTTTCTCAACGCCAACGCCACGCTTTCGGGCTTTCAGAGCAATCTGAACAACCCCGGCATCGTGCGCATGAATCTGCTCGGTCAGGTCGCCGAGCTGCAGGTTGCACCGGCCTTTGTGATCGTTTCCGAAGGCGCCGGCTCGGTCACCCTGACCACTTCGCGCGGCGGCAGCCTGGCCGGTTTCTCGCGGGCAGTTCTTGCGCGCCAGTCCGGCGGTGCAGCGCAGTCTGGCAGCGATTTCCTGGCGCCGGGGCTGCCGTCGATCCGCAGCTGGCAGCCTGGCGCCGACACCATGCAGCAGGTCACCATCGAGATCGTCGACGACGACGTCCAGGAAGCGCCCAATGAGAGCGCATTCTTTGGCTACAACATGGACATCCTCGGCGCCAACCTGGCCAGCACCAGCTTCCAGACCGAGATCGTGATTCAGGACGATGATCAGGCCGGGATCGCGGTGGACAGCGCCATTCTCACCCCGGCAGAAGGGGAGACCGTGCCGCTGGGGATCCGGCTGACCTCCTCGCCGCCGCCGGGCAGCGAGTCGGTCAACGTGCGGATCACCAGCAGCGATACCTCGGTCGCCACCATCGAGGGTGCTGACGCCCTGGGCATTCGCACCCTGAGCTTCAGCGCCAGCAACTGGAACCAGTTCCAGTTTGCCCAGATCGTGGCGGACGACAATGCGGTGGTAGACGGCAATCGATCTTTCCAGATCCAGTTCCTGGCGGTGCTGCACTCCGATCCGTTTATCAACGGAATCACCCACACGCTGGTCCCTGGCACGGTCTTCGACGACGACACCGCCGGGGTGGATTCGCGCTTCAGCGCGACCCAGACCACCTCCGAAGACGACGCCGGGATGGCGGTGGAGATCGCCCAGCTGCGTCTGACCAGCGAACCTGCCGCGCCGGTCTCGCTGGCGATCAGCCTCAGTCCGGAGGCGGCCGGGGAGGGCAGCCCCAACACTACTGCGCTGCAGTTCAACGCCGGCAACTGGAGTCAGTTCCAGTCGGTCCTGGTCAATCCGCTGGACGACGCGGTGGCCGATGGCAATCGCACCTACACCCTTTCGCGCACCCTGAGCAGCAGCGACAGCAACTATCAGCAACCAACACCCAGCGTCTTCGTTGAAGTGACCAATCTGGACAACGAGATGGCCCAGATCGATCTGGCCGCGAGCCTGAGCAGCGGCCAGCCGCAGGGCTTCGTGCCGCCCAGCGTGGTGTTCAGCGGAACCACGCTGACCGTCACCAACAACGCCGGATTGGACGTCGAAAACGTGGCCCTGTCGATGAGCGCCAACAACGCGCTGGTCACCCAGTGGATCTGTGCGCCGGCGGCCGGTTCAGGTGCCGCCACGCTGTGCCAGACGGTCAGCGGCAGCGGTGCCTTCAGTGCCCTGCAGGTGGATCTTGGGGCCGGCGATTCGGTGATCATCGCCGCGGACATACAACCCACCGGACCACTGGGCTCGATCCTGACAGTGACTGCCGGTGCGTTGACCCCACCCGGCGTGGCAGACCCTGATCTGAGCAACAACCAGCGCAGCTACACCCTGTCGATTGCCAATTCGGCCGACATTTTCGCCGACGGCTTTGAATCGCCCTGAGGTCCGACGATGAGCATCAGCCGTTGGCTTGATCAGGCGACCCTGGAACCGGGTCGAACCATCGGGATCCACCCGGCATTGCTGCCTGGCGATCAGCTGCGGGCCGAACTGTGGGTCGACCAGTTGCCGGCAGGGCAGTTCGAGTGCGCCGGCTCAGGCGGGCCGGGGCGGGTGCCGGCCTTTGAGTTTGCGCTGCCGGCGACGGCCGTGAATCTGACCATTCGCGGCAGCCTGCGGCGGGCGCGGGGACCGGCAACGGTTTACTCGCGGCGCTGGCAGCTGCTGCGACTGGGCTGTCTGACCGCGGCGCTGTACCAGGCCGGTTCGCTGGCTTCAGGGGTGCTCAATCTGGCCCGGAGGCTGCAGGCGCTCAGCGTGCACGCCGAGGGTGCCTACCGCTCACCGCTGCGGGTGTCGATGATGGCTCCACGGCCACACGCGGCCTTTGTCAGCCGCGCCAGTGCCGAGGTCGGACCCCTGCCGGATCCGCTGGTGGATCTGGCCAGACTGCAGATCCGCATTGGCGGCGGGGAGTTCCTGGCGCCGCTGGCGCAGCGGGTGACCGAGGGACTGGGTCAACGCGGTCTGCTCGGGCGCGGCGAAGCGGCGCTGCTGCCGTGGTTGAGTCCGGCCACCAGGGCACGCTACCAGCGCAGTCTGCTGGTGTTTCTGGATCAGTCCGCAGGACTCGCCCTGGGTTGGGACCCAAAACCGCTGCAGTCTGGCGAGGCCACCGGCAGTGCGCTGGACCGAGCGGCGGGTGGGGCGGTCGCCGGTGGTCCGGCTCAGGGCCTGTGGTTCTGGATCTGCGCCGACAGCATCGACGAGCCGGTGCTGCTGCTCAACCGCGACCGGACGGCCTGCACCGCCGAGCTGGCGCTGCGTCAGGTGTTCGAGCGCCAGGTGGTCCACCCGCGCAGCCGCGGCCGCCGCTTGGGACTGGCCGACTATCTGCTGGAAGCGGAGTCCACCCGGCGCTCGAGGCCGCACGGCGGACTGCTGGTGGTCGACGCCGCGCGCGCCGGGGACAACCTGTGTCTGAGCTTTGACGACAGCGGCAACCGCCCGCGGCTGCGCACACTGGACCCGCTCAAGCGAACGCCCGCCTGAGCGGCAGGCGTTTGCCCTGCGGGCTAATCCATCGGCTTCAGCAATTCCGCTCCCTTGGGCCGAATCTGACGATCGACCTGCTTGCCCCACAGGTCCGGATGCAGATAGCGACCGCGGTCCTTGGCCGGCTTGTCCTGCTCGACCGGGATCCGGTGGGCCTGGGCCCAGCGGTCGTGGCGTACGCCGGTGACCTGCCAGGACACCTTGACCGCGGGTGAGTCCGTCCGAATCACGAAGCGATTTCCTTCGATCTCCTCCCAAACCGTGGCGCGGGCGAAGCTCCGGATCACCGTCAGCTGGTAGCGGAATTCCTGGTTCAGCGCCTCGAACCAGTCCGGCAGGGTCACCTCGGCGATGCCCTCGGCATCGGTTTCGATGGTGCCGTTGTAGATATTCATCATCTCCGGCGACTCCACAAACGAATGCAGCAGGAACTTGTTCTCCGGATCCAGCGGATGATCGATGCGGAAGGAGCCGCCGGCTTTGGAAATGTTGCCGAGGATCTCGACATTGGCGTTGAAGAAACCGGCGGTGTCGTTGCTGTCTTCGGAAATGGCATACAGCGCCAAACCGTTGCCGGCTGGGCCGCGGGCCTCCGCGATCACGCCGAATCCGCCGTTGCCATTGGTGTTCCCATGCACGCCGATTCCCCGCTCGGTGGCGACCCCCTCAATCGCGGTACCCAGCGAGTTCTTGGTTTCCGCGTATAGCGTCTCTGAGTAGGCCGCCTCGGTGCTGGAAGTAGTGAAGTAGCCGGCATAGCCATCCTTGGAGTCGGTGCGGGCGTAGATCCCGTAGTTGGTCCCGGTAGTGCCGGTGGCTTCGGCGAGAATGGCGGTGCCGCTTTCCGAACTGCTGCGGCCGCGCAGGCCCACTGCGGTGCCGCTGCTGGCGGTATTGATGAAGCTGCCGCCGAAGCCGTCAGCCGATGGGGTGACGCCGAAGACGCCGAAGTTGGCCCCGCTGCTGGCGGCGGCGTCGCCGTAGACCCCAGTGCCGCCGCTGGAATCGGTGCGTCCGTAGACGCCGTAGGCAGGGCCCGAGGTGGCGGTCGCCCGACCGGTCACCCCGTTACCAGAAGTGGAGGCGCTGCTGCCGTAGACCCCGTTGCTGACTCCCGAGGTCGAGATCGCTTCACCGAACACGCCACGGCCGCTGCTGGACGCGCTGCGGCCGTAGGCGCCAATACCCGATCCGCTGGTAGCAAAGTTCAGAAAGTGGCCGCCGAATGCGTCCGGACTCAGGGCCGAGCCATAGACGCCATAGTTGGTGCCGCTGGTGGCACCGGCCAGCCCGTGCACCCCGCTGCCGCTGGTGGAGAGGCTGCGACCGTAGACACCCCAGGCCGCGCCGCTGGCGGCCAGGGCCTGGCCGCTCACGCCGTTACCACCTGTTGAGCTGTTTTGGCCCAGCACCCCGTTGGTGCTGCCGCTGGCCGAGGTCGCCGAAGCGAACAGCGCCGAGCCGGCGCCGTTGGCGTTGGTGATCGACAGGCCGGTGCCGGCGGCGCCGCTCCAGCCTTGCCCGAAATGCTGGTGATCACTGCGCGCGATGGTGCTGGCGCTGCCGCTGCCGGCGAAGTCCGCCGCCAGAGTCACATCACCGCTGGCGCCGCCGCCTGAGAGTCCGCTGCCGGCGTTCACTGCGGTGATGTCGCCCGAACCGCCACCGCTGCCTACGTCGTCCTGCTCACAGACCACGTTGCCGTTGCCGGTGATCTCGCGAATCGCGAAGCCCGGCGCGCAGATGCCGTTGATGCGCAGCTGGACCTGGCTGTTGTCGACGTCGGCGCCGCCCACCGAGCCGTTGATGATCGAGCTTCCGGATACCGAGTTGGCCGCCACCGAATTGGCAATCGTCGCCGATTGCGCGACCAGCGCCCGGCTGGCGTAGGGGGCCGCGTCGATGGTCTGCCGCGGCGTCAGCAGCTCGAAGCTGCCGCCGCCGCTGGGGCGCACGCTGATCTGCAGCCAGCGCTGATCGCCGCCAAGGTCGCCGAAATCCAGCTGTACCGAGAAGACCCCATCGACTACCGCCACGCCGCTGCGGCTTTGCAGGGCCAGCTCGCTGCCACCGCTGGCCATGTCGAACAGGCGGAACTCGAAGTCATGGTTGCCGCTGGCCGCCTGACCGTTGTCATCCAGGCGACCCTGGTAGGTGAATGCGGTGCCCTGTGGGACTGCCAGGCACTGGGGAATCAGCGCCAGCTGGGCCAGCGCGACGAACATGATGGACAACAGGAAGCGGGTGATTTGAGACATGGCGACTCTCGCTGCGGGTGAATGTCGCCAGCACTGCAAGCCCCATGCCGGGTCTGACACGGCCTGCCCAGGCCAGTTGATTCGGGTTGCCGGTGCCAACTCCGGGACCAGATCGCTGATTCGCTACGGCCGGCCGTCCCAGTTGTGAAACCGCGCGTTGCCTGCGCCGATCGGATCAGCTCACCAACCCCTTGAACGGGCGCCACGGCTGCGCGCTGGCATGGCGCTTGCTGTGGCTTGCGCAGCATTCAACAGCGGAGCGCAACATGAAAACCATCAGGCTGTTTGGCCTGGCCCTGGCCACGCTGGCCAGCGGTGCACTGGCCCAGGCAATGGAGATTCGCAGCCATTCCGTAGATGGGGGTGGCGGTCGCTCCAGCGGCGCGCGCTACACCCTCGCGGGCACTGTCGGCCAGCCTGACGCGCATCCCGCGATCGGATCCAGCGGCAGTCTGGATGGCGGCTTCTGGCCCGCGCCTGAGGCGCCGGTGCTGGCCGACCCCTTGTTCAGCGACGGATTCGAGTAGCACCGCGCGGATCCCGTGCACGCCACCTCAACACCTGGAGCCTTGAAGATGTCCAATCGCTACCTTGTGTCCATCCTGGGAGTGCTGCTGCTGATCGGCAATGCACAGGCCCAGACCGAACTGCTGACCAATCCGGGATTCGCCATGGATCTGGCTGGCTGGAGCAACCTCAACAACCGGCCAGCGCAGTGGGATGCGGCGGACGCGGACAATGACCCCGCCTCCGGGTCGGCGCTGCTGACCAACGTGGGGACCAGCAATGGCGGGATCCCGCTGGCATTGAGCCAGTGCATCCGGGTCAGTGCCGCGACCGAATATGGGTTCGGCGCCAGCGCAAGGGTCGCGCAAGGTCAGCCGGCCGACACCACCGCCTATGTTTTCGCGCAGACCTATCAGGCCAGCGATTGCTC
>JAGRJL010000267.1 GCA_020442775.1 Lysobacterales bacterium
TGGTAATGCTCAGGCTTGCCGGGGACTGCCGATGAAAGGGGTGACCCAATGAGCGACAGCTTTTCGCCCTATCTGCCACCAGACGCGTCGCTGGTTGACCTTGACGAGCCAGCTTCCCTGCAAGTGGCCAGTCGCGGTCAACGCCTGGCCAATATGCTGATCGACTACGTGGTATTTCTGGTCCTGGTTTTTGCGCTGACCTTCGTTCAGGTCTTCGCTATGAGCGAAGCCGCCTTCAATCGCTATGCCGAGAGCAACTGGGCCAATCTCATCGGCATCATCATCCTGTCGCCTTACTACATCCTCTGCGAAGGCCTGTGGGGCCGGACGCTGGGAAAGTTGATCACCGGCACCAAGGTGGTAGACGACGCCGGACATCCGCCGAGCTGGGGCAAGGTGGTGGGGCGCACGCTATCCCGACTGATTCCCTTCGAGGTCTTCAGCATCTTCGGCGAGCGGCGTCTGTGCTGGCACGACAGCATCCCCGGAACCATGGTCGTGCGCTGTCGCTAGTCGGGGCTTGAGGCCTGAGATCGACCGAGCCTGCAGATCGCGCTTGCGTGATTGCCATTCCTGTTGAAGGCTTGACCGCAGGCGCCTTAGCCCGGATCAACTGCCGGTTTCGGGCGAAGGGATTCCGCTTCGAGCGGTGATGATGTCGGCTTGATGCTGGTCGCGGTCGCTACCGGCTCGGGAGCAACGATGAGACCAGAGCGCAGCCTGCGATACCTGTTGTTTTCACTGAGCCTGTTGAGCGCCAGCGCTTTCGCGCAGAGCGTGATGATTGTCGACGGCAGCTGTCAGGTGCAGCTGTCGACCTCCACGGTGAACCCGGCTGCGCGAGTGGATCCGCTGTCGGGAAATCTGCTGGTGACCAGTGAGAACGGGATCAACTGTTCCGGTGCGAGCGTGAGCCTGAGTGCACCCGCTTCAGCAGTCCTGACCGGCTCGACCTTCGATATTTCCTGGTCTTCCACCGGCGCCAGCAGCTGCAGCATGAGCGGCGGTGGCGGCACCGCATGGGCCGGAACCGGGCGCCTGCCCAACGGCACCCTGAATCTGACCGCGCCCATCGCGCCTGGGATTGTCGCCTTCGATATCAGCTGTGCCACCGGCGCAGCACCGGTGACCGACACGGTGCAGGTGGAATTCCAGAATGCGCCCACGGTCAATCTGACCAGCTCCGCGGCGAATGTGCCGGTCGGTACTCCGTTCACGATGAGCTGGGTAGCCTCCGGCGCCACCGCTTGCACCCCCAGCGGTGGCGCAGGCACCAGCTGGGCCAGCCTCGGCGGATTGCCGATTAGCGGCAGTGTGCAGCTGACCGCGCCGGCCAGCCCGGCTGGTGACGTCCCGTTCCAGCTCACCTGCGCAACCAGCATGGGTACGGTCAGCGACACTGAGCTGGTCAGCTTCACCCAGGGGGCGGATTGTTCAGGGGTGACGCTACCGGCCGGCATCAACAGTCTCGCCCAGCGGACCTGGTCGACCGAATATGGGGGGCAGTTCCCGCTGGTCTACTCGGCCAACCGGATCTTCTCCATCGGGACCGGCACCGGACTGAGGATCGCGATTACGCCAACCGTCCCCGCAGGCGAGACCGGCAACGGAACCCTGACCTTCAACGAATTCGGTGGCGAGGCGCGCGCGGGCTTCATGACGATCAGTCGATGTCCCGGGGATTTTCGAGTCGACGCGCTGAACACGCCGGCGGGCTGCACCGCCAACTGTGTCAACCGCTGCCACACCGGCGCTGAAGCGCAGGGCCTGTTGAGCCTGAGCTTCAGGAGTACCAGTCCCAGCGCCAACGTCTGCAACCTGACGCCGGGCGAAACCTACTACGTCAACATCCATTTCGGATCGACATCAACGCCCGGTCCCGACGGCAGCTACTGCTCGGGTGCCAGTTGCCGGATCATCGGCGGGACCCAGCGGCTGTTCCTGCGCGAGGCGCAGGCGCTGCAGTGGCTCAACAGCGGCGACCTGCTCGGTATTCAGCCGAAAGGGGCTGCGCTAGAGGTCATCCAGGGCACGGGCATGCCCTGAGCTGCACAAGTCGTTTTCGCGACCGCGACTTTCGCCGTGAAGTCGCGGCGTTTGATCGACCCAGTCGCTCTCTGGCCGTCAGCGGCCAAGGGCACAAGCGCACCGAGTGCGACCCTGCAACCGTTCAGCCACTCTTTGGCAGGATGCGGCGATGCCGAATGCGGGAGTTGTCATGAGCCAACCCAATCGCGCCCTGATCTGGATGCTGGGCTTCCTGGGGCTGATTGTCGCGGTCTGCGTGGTGCTGGCGCGGCCGCTGGTGGAGGCCTTCGGCGCGACCCCGGTATTCAACGGGGTGATCCTGCTGGCCTTTCTGATCGGCATCGCGGTGAATCTGCGCCAGGTCAACAAGCTGCAGCAGGAGGTGGACTGGATCGAGACCTACCGACGCTCCAGCCCGGATCGCAAGATCGGCACCCCGGTGCTGCTGGCGCCGATGGCGCAGATGCTCAAGCGCAGCGACCGCCGCCCGCAATCGCTGTCCACCGCATCGATGCGTTCAATTCTGGACAGCGTGCATTTGCGCCTGGAGGAGCAGCGCGATCTGTCCCGCTACCTGATCGGTCTGCTGATTTTTCTCGGCCTTCTGGGGACCTTCTGGGGTCTGCTGCGCACCATCGCTTCGGTCAGTGAGATCATCGGCGGGCTGACTGCAGGCAGCGATGCAGCAGCGATGTTCGACGTGCTCAAGGAGCGCCTGCAAGCGCCGCTGTCCGGGATGGCGACCAGCTTCTCGACCTCGCTGTTCGGTCTGGCCGGGTCGCTGGTGCTGGGCTTTCTGGATCTGCAGTCCGGTCGCACCGCCAACCGCTTCTACACCGAAGTGGAGAACTGGCTATCGTCGATGACCCATCTGAGCGCCGGTGGCGGAGTCGCGGTAGAGGGCGAGACCAGCGTGCCGGCCTACGTGCAGGCGCTGCTGGAGCAGACCGCCGACGGTCTGGACCGGATGCAGCGGGCGCTGGCCGAAAGTGATCGCGAACGCCGCGCCAGCGCCGAACAGCTGGGCGAGCTGAACCATCAGCTGAGCAAGCTCAGCGAGCTGCTGATGCGTGAGGCCCGCGATGTGGGCGATCTGGCCCAGGCACAGAGCGAGCTGCGCAGCGCAATCAAAGTGATCGCCGCCAATCAGGGCGGCG
>JAGRJL010000268.1:0-5419 GCA_020442775.1 Lysobacterales bacterium
TTGGTGACATAGTCGTCAGCGCCGCCCCGGAGACCGCGCACCTTGTCACTTTCGGTGCCGCGCGCGGTCAGCATCAGCACCAATCCGGCGTAGCCCTGCTTGCGGGCCGCGCGCAGAACGCTGTAACCGTCTGTTCCGGGAAGCATCACATCGAGCAGCACCAGATCGGGGGCGCTGTCGACCATGGTTGAAAGCGCCTGATGACCGTCGGCGACCGCTTGGACCTGATAGCCCTCCAGGGTCAGGTTCTCCACCAGCGCCCTCGCCAGATCCTCACTGTCCTCGACCACCAGGATATTCGGGCGCGGGGTCTGGCTCATGCAGCAGTCGCCCTTGGGATCAGCAAGCTTGCGCGAGTCCCGCCGCGTTGGGAGTCGGTCAGAATCAGCTCTCCACCGCAGGCGCTCAGGGTTTCCGTTACCACCGCCAGACCGATGCCGGTACCTGGCGTCGCCGAGTCGCGGTCGCGATGCAATCGGTAAAAGGCCTGCCTCACCAGTTCCCGTTCGGCCGCCGGTATCCCCGGTCCACCGTCATCGACGCAGATCGAAATCCGATCACCGTGGGTCTGCACCTCAATCTTGATCGGCTGATCGACCGGGGAATACTTCGCCGCGTTATCAAGCAGGTTGAGCAGTGCCAGATGAAGTCCATCCGGATCAATGCCAGCGTGCAGGGCTTGCTTCAGACCGACAAATTCGAAGCTGTGAGCTGGCGCCATCAGCCTGGCGGCCTCGCTGGCTTCCACGATGGCACGCGCAACCGGGGTGACGGCTGTGACAGTCCCGACCCCTTTGGCGCGTGCGGAGAAGCTCAGAATGTTGCCGACCAGATGACTCAGGCGCCGCGCCTCGCGCTGGATCACCCGTAGCGCGTGCTGGCGATCATCCTCGCTGCGGGAACGCCCCAGCACCAGGGTGTCGGCATAAATGGAAATCTGCGCCAGCGGCGTTCTGAGTTCATGCGAAACGCGGGCGACGAAGTCGCTGCGCTGTCGCACCAATGCGCGTTCCTGGGCGAGTTGATAGATCGCGGTGCCGCCCAGGAGTATCGCGAGCGCGGCTAGCCCCAGGATGTAGCTCAGGCCGACCACTGGAGGAGATTGCGCGACCAGGATCCCGGCCAGCGTCGGCTCGATTCCGATATGCACGCTGTATCCGTATAGCGCGCCGCCATAGTCATCGCCGTAGTGGCCTTCAATGCGCGTTGCTGGCAGCGTGATCGATCGGGCTGCATGGATCACGTGGTCGGCGGGGTCCCGTATTTCGACCGTCAGTCCGGCAGGGTGATCGTCGACCAGGTTCAGGGACTTCGGCAGCAACCGGGTCTCTGCGATTACTCTGGCGAATTGATGGGCCAGCGCTTCGCGGCTGGCCGCGAAAGCGATCCATCCTTCCCGCCACGGCATATAGGCCCAGGTGGCGATCCCGCCATCGAGCGGGTAGCGGAAGCTGCCGAATGCTTCCTGGCGGGCATCGGGGTTCCTGTCCAGAGCACCGAGATCCTCGATCAGCCGCTGCTCGGCCGTACTGCCGCAATGCCCCTTTCCAGCCTGGATGAGTTCAACTTCGGCAATCATTTGAGCAGCGGCGCGGCGACTGGGGTGATCAGATTGGGCCCAAGCGGCGGCGGTTGCGCAGACGCTCAAGGCATCAGCGTCGGCGGCCTTTTGCAGTTCGCTGAGGGTCAGAAAGTACGTGCGATAGCCGATCTGCGCGGTGCTTCGGCGAATCAGTTCGTCCGCTGCGACTTCTGCATAGTTGCTCAATATCGCCGCGCCCGCCGCTCGCTGGGAATGCACAGCGGCAGCGGTTTGCCACACCAGGAAAACAATCAGCCCGACGATCAGCAGCAGCGCTCCCAGTGCCGGCGAGAGCCAGCCGGGCAGCCAGCGATTGAGCTTGGGGAGATTCATGTGGCGATGTTGAGGCCAATCTGCCGGTGAGGCCAAGACCCGGCGGTGATTTCCGGATCATTCTCTGACAAAGCGCGGACGAGTCGCTCACCCGATCGCAGCGGCCTGGATCTATGGTGGATCCAGACTGCTGGGAGACGGACGATGAAAACCGGTTTCACGATTTTGAGCAACTGCGCACTGCTCGCTTGGCTATCTGCGGCATGGTCGCCTGGGGCCTCGGCGCAGTCGGTCCAGGCGGTCAATCCCTTCGCCGACCCCACCAACCTGACCGTGCTGCCGAAGACGATTACTACCCGTGAGCTCAGTCGGACCATGAAGAGCTTCACCCAGGCGCTCGGCGTTCGCTGCACGCATTGTCATGTGGGCGAGGAAGGCCAGTCGTTGAGCGAGTACGACTTTGCCAGCGACGAAAAGGCGGCCAAGGAAGTTGCCCGGGGAATGATGCAGATGGTTGAACATCTCAATCGCCAGGCACTGCCGGCGGCGCTGGGCGCGGCGTCACCTTCGGTTGCCATCCAGTGCGTCAGCTGCCATCGCGGGCAGCGGCTTCCGCAACAATTGGAGGACCGCCTGCAGCAGATCGCGGAAGAGCAGGGCACCGAGGCAGCGATCGCCGAATACTGGCGCCTGCGCGATCAATACTATGGGCAGCAGGGACTGGATTTCAGCGATCAACCGCTGATTGCTCTGGCCGAACGCAGCTACGAACGGCAGGATCTGGTGCAGTCCAGGGCCTGGCTGGACCTTGCCCTGGAGTTGAATCCGCGCTGCGAACAGTGTCTGTACTACCGGGCCAGACAGCGAGCGGTCGGCGGCGATTTGACTGGCGCGCTAAGCGACATCAGGGCCTATCTGGAGATTCGCCCCGAGTCGCCCCCGGGGCAGGCGCTGTTGCTTGAACTGGAGGCTCGGGTGGCCAGCGGTGCTCGGTGAACCTGCAATAGGAAGACTCTGAACAAGTCCCGTGGGCGCGACGGATAACAGCTCGCCAAAACGCAGCCTTGCTGCGAACGATCTGTGTCACATCGTGGCGCGTGACTTGCACAGAGGGTCCCGATCGTGGGGTTTTGCAGCTGCTGATCAGCCCATGATGAAGCAGTTCAGCTTGTTGCCATCCAGGTCGCGGAAGTAGGCCGCATAGAATCCTTCCATCCGCTCGCCGGGCGCGCCCTCATCGGTGCCGCCCAGCGCCAGGGCCCGTTGATAGACCGCGTCCACCTTGTCGCGGCTATCCACAACCAGTGCGACCATCACCCCGTTGCCGACCGATGCCGGCTTGCCGTCGTAGGGCAGGGCAACCGAGAGTCCGGGCTTGCCGGGTCCGACCGACCACGCCACAAAGCGGTCGCTGCTCATGAAGCGCTTGGCACCCAGCAGGCTGAGAAGGTCGTCATAGAAGGCGACGGATTTGCTGAGGTCCTGGGTACCGAGGGTGACATATCCGATCATTGCTGCGCTCCGTGGTGAAAGTGTGGAAGATTGCGCAACAATGTCCGCCATTTCCAGTGGCGCATCGGTCGTTTCAGGTCGATTTTCCACCTGCCGGCTGACACTGGGGACAGCGATAGCAGCGCCTGCCGCCGATCTCTGCGCGCTCGATGATGCTATCGCAGCGCAGGCAAGCTTCGCCGGCGCGATCGAATACAAAGAAGCTAAAGCCGCCGCCGGAGTGGTCCAGATAATCCGCGCGCATTCCGCTTGCCGGGCTGATGCCGCGACTGCGGTAGCTGCGCTTGGAGACTTCAATGGCCTGGCTTGCGAGTCGTTCCAGCTGATCGCCGGTAAGGTCCTGCGGCCGCTGCTGCGCATTTAGCCCGGCGTGAAACAGGATCTCCGAACGCAGATAGTTGCCCACCCCAGCGAGGAACCGTTGATCGAGCAGCAGCGATGCCAACTGGCGGCCGCGAAAGCGGCGGTCCTGCAGCCGCTCGACCACCTGTTGCGGCGTCAGCGCCGGATCCAGCACATCGGGCCCCAGTTGCCGGAGCAGCGGGTGTTGTTCAATCTGGTCTTTGGGCCAGATTGCGACATCCGAGGCCGAATACAGCAGAATGCTGGCGTGATTGGTGTCCAGCGCGACCCGCAACGAGCGCTTGGACTGCGGTCGCGCTCCCGATCGCGCCACCTTCCACAGCCCATAAAGCTGGTTGTGCGTGTACAGGCACAGATCACCCGCAAATCGGGTGACCAGCGCCTTGCCGCGGGCATCGATTGCCTCGACCCGGCAGCCTTTGAGCATTTCCTCGTAGGGCTTGAGCTCGGGTCTGGCAAAATACGCCCCGGTCAACTCCCGACCAACTACCGCCCTGGCCAGGGTGTCGGCCGCTCGATGTATTTCGGGGCCTTCGGGCATGATTCAGCAGTTTCCTTCGCTTCGATTCACGAGAGTCTGCCAGATCGCTATTCCTCGTCGGAATCAATGCTCACATAGCCGCCACCGCGCTGCCGGCGACGAAACTCAGGCCGGTATTCGCTGCGCGTTCCGGGCTTGAGCAGAGCGCAGGGATCAAACCAGTGAACGGTGCGAACGCTCTGCAGTATCGAGGGCGCGGCGCCGGCAAACTCCGGATTGTCCGGGCAGCGATGGTGCCACAGGCCCCAGCGCTCAGGCACTTCGGCGAGGCAGCTGATTTCCTTGACCCCACCGTTGCAGTTGGTGCTTACCACCAGAACGTCGCCGGGCAGCTCGGGCGGCGGCTCGCGCAGACGTATCACCACATCATGGTGAAACTCACCCTGCTGCCATTCGCTGACATGCTCCCAGTGGTAGGCGCGGAGTCCATCGAGCACGCCCTTCAGCGACAGCGTGTTTGCCAGATCTTGCAGCATCTTGAACGTCTAGGGTCACGTGGAGATGTCTTCGAACACGCCGGATCGAAAAAGTCAGGGACGAGCTGACGGGCGCCTCAGCTCCATTGTGCGGCCCAGTTCACAAAGGTCTGCAGCGGCATCGCGCCGCTCACCCGTCCCAGTTCCTGACCCTGCCGGATCGCGACCAGGGTGGGGATGCTGCGGATGGAGAATTGCTGGGCCAGCTGAGGAAATGCTTCGGTGTCGAGCTTGAGCAGGCGCAGCCGGCTCTCCAGCGAACTGGCCGCCTCGGCAAAAATCGTCGCGAACTGCACGCAGGGCCCGCACCAGGGCGCCCAGAAGTCGATGATGGCGGTCAGCTCGCTGCGCTTGACGTGGGCATCGAAGTTGAGCTGATTGAGGACCACCGGAGCTCGCCCGAAGACCGGCTTGCTGCAGCGACCGCAACGCGGCTGCTGCAGTCGCTTCGCGATCGGAACTCGATTGAGTGATGCACATTCGGCGCAGGCAACGACCAGGGAATCACTCATTGCTCTACTCGAATCCGTTCTCGAAAAGTTCCGCAGAGCTGCAAATACCGCCCACCTGGACGTGAGAGATGCTGACGTCGTCCACCCACCAGCCTTGGTCGGTGGCTGCACCGTCAGTCGAAAACTGCCAGCGGATCTGAATCTGGCCGCTGAATCCGGA
>JAGRJL010000268.1:5498-6031 GCA_020442775.1 Lysobacterales bacterium
TTATTCATGACCGACGGATATCCGCCGACCGGGGTGATGGTCTGCCAGGGTCCGCCGTTATTGGAAATCTGCACCAGTCCGGCATCCCAGCCCGCCTCGATCGCGTATCGGCTGACAAAGCTCAGTTCTGCGCTCTGCCCGGAGGTGATCTCCAGTGTCGGCGAGTAAATATCCAGGCAGTTGCTGTTCTCGTAGGTTGAGTAGTAGCTGCGCAGGCCGCTGAAGGCGACATCATCGACTACTTCCCAGCCCACGTGGCGGGTGGTGAGATCGAGCAATTCCTCGCCCAGTTCAGCTCCGGAAAGGAAGGTGCCATCACCAATTGGACCCACCGGCCTGGCGCTCAGCGAAACGCTGTTGCCGTCGCTGTTGCCGTTGCTGACGTCGCTGGCGCGAACGCGATAGCTGTATTGCGCGCCATATTCCACCTGCGTATCGGTGAACAATGACGAGGAAAGTCCCTGGGCTATGGTGGTGGCGGCCTGACTGTCGAAAGTTGCTCCCGGTGAGCGGTCGATGACATATTCACTGGG
>JAGRJL010000268.1:6082-14748 GCA_020442775.1 Lysobacterales bacterium
ACTGACGCCGGCCGACTCGGCGCTCTGGATCCCGGCAAAGACCGGCGGCGCGGTGCAGGCGCCCGTGGTCTGCGCAGCTTCGCAGCTGGAGTACTCGGACACACAGACCCCGTCGGCACGGCGCTGGCGGATCCGGTAACCGTAGGGGACGCCGCCTGAGGCATTCTGATCCAGCAGTCCCGGGTTCTTCAGGCCCTCAGCAATCAGCTCCTCAAAGCCGCCGCAGCCATCCAGGGCGCGATAGACCTCATAGGTTGCCCCGGCTTCACCCGCACTCCAGGCCAGACTGATCTGATTGTCGCCTGCCGGAGTTGCGCTGAGGCTGGTTGGTGCATCGGGCCCCTGACAAAGGACGGGCTGGACGATGAACAATCCGTTGGCGGTGTCGCTGATGATCACGGTACCGCTGTCGAAGTAGGGAAAGACGCTCCAGGCGCCACTGGTGCCGGCGTTGTCATTCTCCGGGCGGGTATCAAAGTAGGCGACTTCGGCAAGGATTCCGCTGTCGATCTGTGCCATGTCGAGGATCCGCAGGCCCGATCGGTAATTCGACTCGTACACAAAGCCGTTGTGGGTATAGAGATTGTGGTCGGACGCGGGAATGGCGGCGGTGTAGGTCGCGTGCAGCGTGGGGTTGTCCAGGTCGCTGACGTCGAATATGTAGGTCCGGGTGTTGTGCCCGTTGCGGGTCTCATCGAGTTCGTCATTGACCAGAAAATAGGTCGAATCCTCGCTCAGCCAGCCCTGATGGGTGTATTCGCTACCGACATAGGGGGTGCGCGAAATCTGCACCGGCGCGGACTTGTTGGTGACATCGACGATGGTGACCGTGTCCTCATTGCTGGCCAGGCAGATTTCCCGGCCGGCGTAGTCCGCATCGGGTCCGTTGTAGGTGACGCACTGCGCGTCGTGGGTGTAGCCATCGTCGGCAAAGCAGCCGGCAAAGGTGGGCGTTAGCGGCGAGCGAATGTCGACCATGTGCAGACCGGCATTGCAGGTCTGGGTCCCTTCCCGGGAGCCCACCCCAAAGGCAAAGCCGCTGGTGGTGTCGATCACGATGTTGTGAGCCCGCCCGAACTGCCCATAGTGCGCATCGGCGCTGAAGGTGGCTGGAGGGCTGGCTACGCTGCGCAGCTGACGCAGATCGAATACCTGCATGCCGTGACCGACCGCTTCGGAAACGATGAACGCGTAGTAGCCGTAGGTCTTGATGTCGCGCCAGGTGGAGTTGCCGCTGTGAGTGGGCAGCAGACCCAGCCGGATCGGGAACTCCGGGTCGCTGATGTCGACAAAGGCGGTGCCGATGGTCAAGCCCATCAGCGCGTACTCCTTGCCGGTATCGGGATCGGTCCAGCCCCAGATGTCGTTGCCGTTGCCGCCGCCCAGTTGGGCAGCAGTGATGTGCGCATACAGGTTGACGTTGCTGCAGGGGAAACCTTCGGCGAAGCCGTCGGTGCACAGCGCGGCGTGCTTGGGCTGGGCCGGAGTGCTCGCTCCGGCTGCAGCCCACAGCATCGCGCCCAGAATCACCGCCATCAGACGTGCTACAGACATTGCCGTACCCTTTATGACATTTGGTCAAGAATAGCGCGAGTGCCGATCAAGTAGGTGATCTGCGTCACTCCGCCGATGGCGCTGGTGCCGATTTCCCTGATCCCGCGTTCAGCACCGCGTTGCTATATTCGCCGCAGTGTATGTCATGAGGGTCGACGATGCGCATCGCAATCTTGTTGGGGGTGATCTTGTCACTGGCGGCCTGCAACCGGGATCCGGGAATGCAGGCCTACGAAAATTGTCTGGCCAAGCTGGACGCGCAGCTCGCCGAAACCGAGAAGGGGATTGAGCAGGAGGAGAGCGCGCCGGCCCGAATGATTGCGCAGACCGCGCTGGAAGGTGCGCGCAAGATCGGCGCGGCGGCTTGTGAGGGAATCAAGGAAAGCTGCGAGTCGGACCCGGACGGAGCGATCTGTCGCGCGGCGATCAAGACGTACAGCGACTAGGTTGGTTGAGGGCTGAGGGGTTTAGGGCAAGGGCAAAGGGCCCAGGGCTCAGGGCTCAGGGCCCAGGGCCCAGAAGAGCTGTGTTCGGGCTGCCGTTGATTCTTCGCTCGAAGGTGGCGAGTTCAAGGAGGCTCCGGGCTTTTGAAAGCGACACCGGGCGCCCTGTTTCGGTCCTGAGCCACGGGCAAGGCGCCATTCGGGTCACGCGGGTCAGAACATTCGTTTGCCGCCGCGAAAGCGCTGTACCCAATACCGATCCGACAGATGGTCCAGGCGCACTGTACCGCCGCTGGAAGGGGCGTGAACGAAACGGCCCTCGCCGACATAGATCCCGATGTGGTCCACCCGGCCGCTGCCGAACAGCACCAGATCGCCGCTGATCAACTCTCCCCAGTCGACTGATTGTGCCCTCGTCCGGGCGATCTCGGCGGTAGTCCGCGGCAGATTCAGTCCCGCGCTCTGACGATAGACATAGCCCACCAGTCCGCTGCAGTCGAAGCCTCCCTGCGGGGTGTTGCCGCCATATCGATACGGGGTACCCACCAGTGCAATGGCCTGGAACAAGACCTCCTTGGCGGTCGGGCTGAGAACCGCGTGGCGTGCCTCAGGCGAGCGGATCGCCTGGCGAGTGACGGGGGCGGGGGAAGGTCCGGCGCACGCGACCAGCAGGGCCAGCACCGCGGCGGCCATCCAGATGCAGCCGGCACGGCCCCAACTGCCTGACTTGACCCCGCGTCCCGGATCAGCTGGTGACTGGCAATTTGGGCCCGCCCCTACTAGCATCCGCCGCCTTCTCATCGCTCATGAAGGGGCTCGAGCCCATGTTGATTGCCAAGGATACCGTCGTCAGATTTCACTATCGTCTTACCGGTCAGGATGGAACCGAACTGCAGAGCAGTTTTGAGGCGGAACCTATCAGCGCACTGATCGGCGCCGGCAACATCATACCGGGCGTGGAGGCCGCGTTGATGGGTCTTGAGGCCGGTGCAACGGCTGACGTGGAGGTGGCGCCGGAGGATGGCTACGGGCATCGCAATCCCGGACTGGTTCATCGGGTGCCGAAGAAGTACTTCGCCAACCCGGCCCGGCTTAAGCCCGGTATGACCACCATCTTAAAGACCGAACAGGGTCAACAGCATCAGGTGACCGTGGTCAAGGTGGGCATGAGCGTGGTGGACATCGACGGCAATCACCCGCTGGCCGGACAGCATCTGAAATTCCACGTCCAGGTGGAGGATGTTCGCGCCGCCAGCGCAGAAGAGCTGGCCCACGGCCATGCGCACGGTCCCGGCGGGCACCAGCACTGATCTGGCCGAAATCGGCCAGAGCTTGATCGGCTGCGGGAACTTTTGGGAATTTTCCTTGTCCGCTCGGTCTGTCGGTCGCGACAGAGTACCGACAACAGGCTTTCGTGGCGGCGCCGCCTGGGTTAAAAGGCGCCGCGCAGCGTTTTAGGGAGAGTTCCCAGCGCAAGGTTGAAGGTCCGGGCTGGTGCTGCCGCCCACGCCTGCGAAAAACAATACCAGCGTCAGTGGTGGGTCACTTGCGGCGGGAAGGTGTGCGCCTTGCTTTCGCCTCCAGGACTTTGAACGGGCTGGTGAATTGGAACAGACATCAACAAGGGGTCGAAACCATGCCTCGAGGGCAGTCATGATCAAGATCGAGAATTTGACCAAGTCGTATGGAGATCTGGTCGCGGTGAAGGACATCAGCTTCACCGTGTCGCCGGGCGAAGTGCTCGGGTTTCTGGGGCCCAATGGCGCCGGGAAGTCGACCACGATGAAGATGATCGCCGGCTTCCTGAGCCCAACCGAGGGCCAGATCAGCGTGTGCGGACACAATGTCGAGAGCGACTCGATGGCCGCCCGGCAGGTGATCGGCTATCTGCCCGAAGGCGCTCCGGCCTACGGCGAGATGACCACTTCGGCCTTCCTCCGCTTTATCGGCGAACTGCGCGGCATGGACCCGGCGCGGCTGGACGCCCGGATTACCGAGGTGGTGCGCCAGTTGAATCTGTCGAAGGTGCTCGAGCAGCCGATCGACACCTTGTCGAAGGGCTTCAAGCGTCGCGTGGGGCTGGCTCAGGCAATCCTGCATGACCCGCAGGTGCTGATTCTGGACGAACCCACCGATGGTCTTGATCCCAATCAGAAGCAGGAAGTGCGCTCGCTGATCCAGGGCATGGCCAAGGACAAGATCATCATCATCTCCACCCACATCCTGGAAGAGGTGCACGCGGTCTGCAATCGCGCGATCATCATCAGCGGCGGCCAGCTACTGGCAGATGCCACTCCCGATGCGCTGGAGGCGCGTTCGCGCTACCACCAGGCGGTCACCCTGGTCAGTCCTGCAGCGGAACAGATTGCCGGCACCCTGAAAGGAGTCAGTGATGTCTCCAAGGTCGAGGTCGAAGGCCATCAGGTGACCGCCTTTCCCAAGGCCGGCAAGCAGATTTTCGCCCAGATCAGCACCCTGATCACCCAGCACGCCTGGTCGGTCAGCGAAGTGCAGCTGGAGCGCGGCAGGCTCGACGAGGTCTTCCGCACCATCACCATGCAGGGAGGTCGCTCATGAGCATTGTCAACACGCTGGTGCGACGTGAGCTCAGCAGCTACTTCGCCACCCCGGTGGCCTACGTGTTCATCGTCATCTTCCTGGTGCTGGCCGCGGCCTTCACCTTTCAGCTGGGCTACTTCTTCGAACGTGGTCAGGCCGATCTGAAGCCCTTCTTCGACTTCCACCCGTGGATGTACCTGTTCCTGATCCCGGCAGTGTCGATGCGCCTGTGGGCCGAGGAGCGCCACACCGGCAGCATCGAGCTGCTGCTGACCTTGCCGGTAACCCTGTGGCAGGCGGTGATCGGCAAGTTCCTGGCCGCCTGGCTGTTCATCGGTCTGGCCCTGTTCCTGACCTTTCCGATCTGGATTACGGTCAACTACCTGGGCGACCCGGACAACGGCGTCATTTTCGCCAGCTACATCGGCAGCTGGCTGATGGGCGGTGGTTTTCTGGCCATCGGCAGCTGTGTATCGGCAGCGACCCGCAGCCAGGTGGTGGCTTTCATCATCAGCATCTGTCTGTGTTTTGTGATGCTGCTGGCGGGCCATCGGCTGGTGCTGGATTTTGTTTCCGCCGGGCTGCCGCAGTGGCTGGTGGACGCGATCGCCTCGATCAGTTTCATCACCCACTTCGAGTCGATCAGCAAGGGCGTCGTCGACTTCCGCGATCTGCTGTTCTTCGGATTGTTGATCGGGGTGTTTCTGTATGCCACCACGGTGGTGATCGAGATGAAGAAGGCGGACTGAGCGAGGGCATGATGAATCAATTCAAACGCAAGCTTTCCTCTGGTGGCACCCTGCTGTTGCTGGCGCTGGTATTCGTCGCCGGCGTGCTGCTGGTCAACCAGATCTTCCGCGGCTGGCGTATCGACCTGACCGCCAACAACCAGTACACGCTGTCTGACGGCACTCTGGAAATCATCGATTCCATCGATGAGCCGATCAATCTGCAGTTCTACTTTTCCGATGAGGCCAGTCGCGACCTGCCGCCGCTGCGTACCTACGCCACCCGCGTACGCGAGATGCTGGAGGAAATGAGCGCTCACTCCGGTGGCAATCTGCGCCTCAGCGTGGTCGATCCCAAGCCCTTCAGCGAGGACGAGGACGAGGCGGCCGCAAGCGGTGTGCAGTCGGTGCCGGTGGGCGCTACCGGGGAGAAGATCTTTTTCGGGCTGGTAGGCACCAACTCCACCACCGGACGGACGGTGATCCCGTTCTTCCAGCTGGACAAGGAGACCTTCCTCGAATACGACATCGCCAAGCTGATCCAGAGCCTGGTAGTGGACAACAAGCCGGTGATTGGCCTGATCAGTTCGCTGCCGGTCAATGGCGGCTTTGATCCCACCACCCGACAGATGACCGAGCCTTGGGCGGTGATCGGCGGGATGCGCGATCTGTTCGAAGTGCGCCCGCTGGGTACCGAGTTGAGCAGTATCGACAGCACCATCAACGTTTTGATGGTGATTCATCCCAAGGGGCTGAGCGACGACACCCAGTACGCGATCGACCAGTTTGTGATGCGCGGCGGCCGCCTGATCGTGATGGTGGACCCGCAGGCGACCATCGATCAGAGCCAGTCTGATCCGAACAATCCCACTGCCGACATGTTTGCCGACAAGAGTTCCGATCTGCCCAAGCTGTTCGCCGGCTGGGGCATCGACTACAGCCCGCAGTGGATCGTTTCCGATCGTCGGGTGGCGCTGCAGGTGAGCGTCAATCCGCAGCAACCGCCGGTGCGTCACCCGCTGATCCTGGGCCTGAAGCGCGAGCAGATGAACCAGGAAGACATCGTCAGCGCCGAACTGGAGACGGTGAACATCGACCAGGGTGGTCACTTCAAGCTGGCTGAAGGCTCCGAACTGACCCTGCAGCCGCTACTGCAGTCCAGCAATGACGCCAAGCTGGTGGACGCCGAGCAGGTTCGCTTCGTGCCCGATCCCTCCGAACTGCTCAACGACTTCACCCCCACCGGTGAGAACTACGCCATCGCGGTGCGGGTGAGCGGCAAGCTGAAGTCGGCGTTCCCCGATCGTAGCGGGGAAGGGCACCTGGCCGAGAGCAGCGACGATGTGCAGATGCTGCTGTTTGGTGACGTGGATATGGCCAGCAACCGCCTCTGGGTGCAGGTGCAGAACTTCTTCGGTCAGCAGGTACAGAATGCCTTTGCCAACAACGGCGATCTGCTGATCAACGCGGTGGACAATCTGGCCGGCAGCTCGTCGCTGATTTCGATCCGCGGCCGCGGGACCAGCGCGCGCCCGTTCACCGTGGTGGAGGAAATGAAGCGTGACGCTGACGATCAGTTCCGCGCCAAGCAGCAGCAGTTGCAGCAGGAACTGCAGGAGACCGAGCGCAAGCTGACCGAACTGCAGGCAGCCAAGGGTGCCGACAGCGCGATGATCCTCTCCGGCGAACAGCAGGAGGAGCTGCTGAACTTCCAGAAGCGGCGCGGCGAGATTCGCAAGGAATTGCGTGCCGTACAGCGCTCGCTGGACGCCGGCATCGAAAGCCTGGGTACCACGCTGAAGGTCATCAACATCACCCTGATGCCGCTGCTGGTAATCGCCGCCGGCATGTACTACGCCAGCATCCGTCGGCGTCGTCGACGGGAAGCCGCGGCCAGCTCGGCAGCATAGGAGGGCAAATCCATGAATCGAAACACCCTGTTGCTTGGTGCTGCGGTCGTCTTCCTCGCGCTGGGCTGGTATCTGAGCCGGGACAATGCCGGCAGCAGCGCTGATCATCAAGATCAGCCGCTGCTTCCCGCGGTCGCTGCGGACGTCAATCAGGTCAGCGGCTTTACTCTGAGTCAGGCCGGCGGTGAGGTGATTGCGGATATCGATCGCGTGGACGACCGCTGGGTGGTCAGCTCCAGCAGCGGCTATCCAGCGGATGTCAGCAAGGTGCGCAAGTTCCTGTTGGCGATCAAGGATGCGCAAAAGCGCGAGGAACGCACCAGCAAACCGGAGAAGTATGCCGAAATTGGCGTCGATGACCCGGCCGGCAGCGATGCCAAGGGTGCACTGCTGACGGTCAAGGGCGTCGCCGAACCCAATCAGCTGATCATCGGTAACTTCGCCTCTGGTGGCGGCGAATACACCTATGTTCGCGTCGTCGGCGAGGAGCGCAGCTGGTTGGCCAATGGCAATCTGGTGCCCGAACGCAGCGTCTCCAACTGGCTGCAGCGGGATATTCTGGACGTGCCCTCCAACCGCATCGCCCGGGTGGAGATCACCGCCCCCGATGGCGAAAAGCTGGCGATCAGCAAGGCCGATGAAGTCGCGCCCAACTATGAGGTCGAGAACGTACCGAAGGGACGCGAGCTGAGTTCACCGTCGGCCGGCAACATTCTCGCCAGCGCGCTGGGCAGCCTGCAGCTGGAAGAGGTGCTGCCCGCCGCAGATGCAGCACCGGTGGAGGATGCGGCCTTCCAGATCCGCTACTACACCCGCGAGGGCCTGACCATTGATGCAACGACCTGGATGCAGGACGAAAAGCACTATGCGCGCTTCGTGGCCGCGGTGGATCCGGATCTGGTCGCGGCGTGGAGTACCGCCGAGCAGGCCCGCCAGGCTGCAGCGCAACCGCCCGCGGCCGACGAATCTGCCGATTCTGATCAGCCCGCCAGCGAGAGCGTGGTGCCCGATTTGGCGACGATCAGTGCGGAGCAGCAGAGCAAGATGGAAGCCGAAGCCGGCCAGATCAACGCGATCGCCAGCGACTGGACCTTCATCATTCCCAGTTGGAAGTACGCCAACATGGCCAAGCGAATGGATGAACTGCTGGCCACCAAGGAATAGATCGATGCCCCGGTTCGCTGAGTCGCTTGCCGGGGCATGCTGCTAATGCAGACTCCGGGGCGGATGCTGACGGCGCTGGGGTGTGTGATTCTGGCCATTGCCGTCGCTGCAGAAGCCTATGCTGCGCATGGGCTCTCTGCGCACGCGGCGCCAGCGCTGGTCATTCGATTCGAGCGCGCCACTCACTATCTGATCGTCCATGGACTGGCGTTGATTGGGCTGGCCGCTCAGCTGCGCACGCCGATCCAGAGAATCGCTATCGGGGTAGTCATCCTGGGGCTTTCTCTTTTTGCCGGTGGGCTGAGCCT
>JAGRJL010000269.1 GCA_020442775.1 Lysobacterales bacterium
GCGAGCTGCTCAAACTCGTCGCGTCTCATCGTTCTGAATGCCTTGAGGTCGAACGCGCTGGGGGCCGCGCCATAGTGCTGTTTGAAGCTGCGCGAGAACTCCGATGAAGAGGCGAAGCCGCAGTCCAGGGCGATCTCGGTCAAGCGGCGCCTGGGTTCGTGGGTCATTCGGTATAGCGCCCGTTCCAGGCGCTGGCGCTTGACGAACTGATTCAGCGTCTCACCGATCAGGGCCTTGAACACGCGGTGGAAGTGGAAGGTTGAAAAGCCTGCCACGGCGGCGACTTCCTCCAGTCGCAAGGGTCGGCTGAGATCGACCATGATGTGATCGATTGCCCGATTGACGCGCGCCACGTAGCTGGCGGATGGGTGGTGCTCGGTTGGGTCCATCGATCGCAAGATATGCCAAGTGGGCGGCTACGCGGTCAGGCATGTTAGCGCCCCAGCGAAGGTGCTCGCGCTTCTAGATTGCGAAGGAGTCAGCCATGAAAGCCCGTATTGCACGACTGTCCAGCGCTTTGGCGCTGCTGCTGGTTGCTGCGTCCAGCTGCGCCAGTTCCACTCAAGGGGAGGAGCCCAAAGCGATGGATTTCGGAAATTTTTCAGTCAGCCTCAGCGTTGCGGACATCCATGCATCGAAGGCCTTCTATGAAAAGCTCGACTTCCAGCAGGTTGGTGGCGATATCGAGCAGAACTGGGTTGTGCTGCAGAATGGTGCTGCCCGAATCGGCCTGTTTCAGGGGATGTTCGAAAACAACATCCTGACCTTCAATCCCGGCTGGAGCGGCGACGCACAAGCGCTTGAAGACTTCCAGGACGTCCGTGAACTCCAGCGCATCATCAAGTCTCGCGGCATCGCCATGACCACCGCCGCCGACGAGTCCACGAAGGGGCCCGCACACTTCGTACTCACCGATCCCGACGGCAACATGTTGCTGTTTGATCAGCATGTGGCGAGCCCCAAGGGGGATCGCTAACAGCCAACGGACAGATGGAGCTGTCCAAGCAGCCAAATGGGAATATCGAGGTCCCACATGGTGGCTAGCGGCGGGCCGCATGCAGCAAAGCTGGACCTGCACCTTCTGATTCCGTCTCCGACAACCGCGCCGCAGTGGCAACTTCCACTGCCATCGCCGCTCCCACGGCCATCGCGGCATTCAGCCTGATCGCTTTGCGGTTGTTGGCGGACATGCTGGCAGGCACAGGGGGAACGCGGCGGCTTTGATCGGCTCCGTGCGCCGGGTAGTGCTGGAGATCGCCGCGGGGCCTGGGTCGCTGCATTCCTGAAGGGTCTGTGGTCACCCGATGGCCAGCAACGAAACCGCGACACGGTCGAAGGCTGCTGCCAATTTCTCAGCGGGCATCGGTGTCTTCTGGTCAACTGACCATGCCACCAGTTCGGTGAATGCAGCAGCCAGCTGCCGCACCACAGCAGCCCGAGGCAAGTCGCCGGTGGGCGTCGGCAGTTCGTGGTCAATCAGGCGCAGCACCATCTCGCGAAAGCGTTGCTGCACCGGGAAACCGCTGCGGCGGCCAATCATGTTGCGAAACAGCCGGCGGTTCTCGTAGGCGTGCTCAATCAATCCCAGGCTGAAGCGAAAGCCGGCCCAGTTGCCGTTCGCGACATCGACAATCCCCTCATCGGCGGGCGTCTGCAAGAACATTTGCAGTGACTGGAAGCCGCCCTGCAGCAGTTCATCCTTGCCGTTGTAGTGCAGATAGAACGTCGAGCGCGCCACATTCGCCCGCTCGCAGATGTCCTGCACGCTGGTGCCTTCCCAGCCGCGCTCGGTCATCAGTGCCAGCAGGGCATCGCGCAGTGCATCCCGGGTCCGCTGGATACGGCGATCAGTCTGGCGCGCCGCGGCGACCGTCATCGCTGATACCTGGACACCGGGGTGTGCTTCGTCCACAACTGGACGTCAGCTCCGCTGATGTCTGCGACAGCTGGGTAAATGGCATCGATGATGGACATGTGTCCAATTTAAACAATTCATCACTCAGATGCGAATGACTCAACAAGCAATTTGCGCGGCGCTGATACTCAGCAGCGCCGGCGTGCAGGCGGACCCCGCAGACGCGGAACTGACCATCGAAGCCAGCGGCTTTCAGCACAGCGGGGGGCAGGCAGTCGCCAAGCTGTTTGCGCCGGGCGACAACGTCATGGGGCCAGGGCGCTGGCAGGTCAGCGGGCCCATCGTCGATGGCGTAGCAGTCCTTCGCTTTCATGAGCTGCCCGCCGGTCGCTACGCGGCGGTGCTCTTTCACGATGAGAACGGCAACGAAACGCTCGACCATGGGCTGCTGGGACCGGCCGAACCGCTCACCTTCTCTGGCGGCTTCTCGCTTTCCCTGTTCTCCGGCCTGCCCAACTTTGAAAAGCTGCAATTCGAGATTCACCAGCCGGCCCAGCGGCTGACCTTGAGGCTGCCATGAGCGCCATCATCGAGCTGCAGCGCGTCTGCAGGGATTACAAGGGCGCCTCTGGAACCACTGCCGTGCTGCGCGAGATATCGCTGCAGTTCATGTCCGGTGAGCACGTGGCCATTGTCGGGCGCTCGGGGAGTGGGAAGTCGACCCTGCTGAACATGCTCACCGGGATCGACCATCCCAGTCGAGGTGAAGTCCACATCGGCGGTGTGAACATCCACCGGCTGGACGAAAGCGCACTGGCACGCTGGCGCGGCCGTCATGTGGGCATCGTGTTTCAGTTCTTCCAGCTGATGCCTGCGCTGACCATCGAGCAGAACCTGCTGCTGGCGATGGACCTGGTGCAATCGATTCCCAGGCCCGATCGCAGATCGCGTGCCGGAGCGCTGCTCGAACAGATGGGCATTGCCGCCCATGCGCGCAAGCTGCCCGCCGCCTTGTCCGGTGGCGAGCAGCAGCGTGCCGCGATCGCCAGAGCGTTGGCGAACAATCCGCCAATCATCGTGGCGGATGAGCCTACCGGCAATCTGGATAGTCAGATGGGCTGGGAGATTCACGCCCTGCTGGCGCAGCTCGCTCGCCAGGGCAAGACGGTGATCGTGGTGACCCACGACCGGCAGGCGGCGACCGATTTCGAACGGGTGATCACGCTGGAAGACGGCCGGGTTGCCCGGGAAGACCTTCGGAGCGGACGATGAATACCATTGTGCTCAAACCCCTGTCAGACCTGCGCCTGGTCTGGCGCCAGGTGGTGCTGGCGGTCGTTGCCCTGGTTGTCGGACTCTGGGGGATTGGCGGCATCGTCGTGTCCTACGCCGTTCTCACCCAGGACCTGCGCGAGAATTTCCTCGCTACCCGTCCGCCGCATGCGGTGCTGGTGTCAGCAGATTTTGCCGATCTGGACCTTGCGCAGCTGCGCCTGCGGCCGGAGGTCGAGGCGGCGGAGTTTCGGGATCTGTCGATGTTGCGCATTGAGGTCTTCCCCGGCGAGTGGATTCCGCTGTGGCTGTTCGGGGTCGAAGATGCCGAACGAGCGACGATGGCCAGGCTGACGCCCGAGATGGGCGCCACCCGGCTATCGCCGGGCACGCTGCTGGTGGAGCGTGATGGGCTCAAGATATCCAATCTGCGAGTGGGCGCCTTGGCTCGAGTGCGCGCCGCGGGACGCATCGTCGAATTGCCGGTGAGCGGCATTGTCCATGACCCCGCCCAGGCCCCCGCGACCCAGGATCACTTCATCTATGGCTACGTGGACAAGCCCACCTACGCGCGGGTCAGCGGACAAGCTGCCGATCAGCGCCTGGTGCTGCGGATGCAGCACGCGCGCAGCGCCGCCGAGGTGCGACAGATGCTCGCGCCCCTGCTGTCCGAGTTCGCCGCGAGGGGAATTGAGCTGCAGTCGCTGCAGATTCCCGATTTCGAGCAGCACCCACACCAGTGGCAACTCGACACCCTGCTGCTGCTGCAGGGGGCGATCGGTTTGCTGGCCTTTCTCATGGGTTCCGTTCTGGTCTCCCAATTGATGACCTCGCTGCTGGCCAGACAGGTGCGGGAGATCGGCATCATGAAGGCGATCGGCGCATCGCGAGGGCAGGTACTGCGGCTTTATTCGGCCACGGTGCTCGCGATGGCCGCGCTGGCGGCGGTCGTGGCGATGCCGCTGGCGGTGGCCTCCGGCTATGTCTTCTCCCGTTTTGTCGCCGGCCAACTCAACTTCGAGGTGCTAACCACCCAGCTGCCGCTGCCGGTGGCAATTGGCTTGGGCGCCGGCAGCTTGTTGCTGCCCCTGTGCGTGGCGCTGCCAGTGCTGCTGCGAGGTACCAATCATTCGGTGCTGGAAGCCCTGAGCGATCAGAGTACGCGTGCTGCGCCGCCGGTCGTTCGCCGCGGCATCGTGATCATCCTGACCATGGCGCTGGGTGTTGCGATCTTCGATACCGGCTTCAACGTGCGTCAATCGCTGGCTGAGTTGCTGGCAGAGATGGATCACAGCATGGGCCACGACCTGCAGATCGTGCTGAAGTCGCCAATGGCCCCCGAAGACCTGCTCCCGCAGTTCCAGGATCTGCCCAACCTGGAACGTATCGAGGTGTGGAACGGCGGCCGAGGAGAGTTGCAGACACACGTGGTCGCCACCCGCGAAGGTGTGGGCATCGTGGCGCTTCCCTGGGATACGACGCTATTCCGACCACAACTGGTGGCTGGGCGATGGCTGCGCGACGGGGATCAGACGGAGGTGGTGCTCAATGGCGGTGCACGGGATCTGTACGAGCATGCAGAACTCGGCAGTCTGATCGACCTGAGCGCCAGCGGCGCGACCATTCAGGCCAGGTTGGTCGGGGTCGTCAACGAGTTGGAGAAGCCGAAAATCTACATGGATCGGGCGCAGTACGATGCGGCCTTCAACCCTCGGCATGAGGTCAATAGCCTGATGCTGGTGGCGCGGGACCAGCGCTTTGATCGTGTGATGGCGCTCAAGCGCGCGGTTGAGGCGGTCATCGAGCAGTCCGATCTCGATGTGCTTTACGTCATGTCCAGCGCCGAGCGCGCGCAGGTGATAGCGGACCACCTGGACATCGTGCTGACGATTCTGGCGGCCTTGTCTCTGCTGGTGCTGATGGTCAGTGCGTTGGGCATGGGGTCGGCCATGGCCATCAATATTCAGGAGCGAACGCGTGAGATCGGCATTCTGCGGGCGATTGGCGCTACCCCAAGGACGGTGTTTCGGCGCTTTGTCGCTGAGGGGATGCAGATCGGTGTAGCCAGTATTGCCCTGGGTCTGGTGCTGGCCTGGCCGCTAGGTATCGCCGCATCGGCCGCCTTCGGCCGCCTGATGCTCGGCGAGGATGCCCGGCTTCGCTTTGCGTACAGCCCAACCGGGTTGAGCGTGGTGGTGATCGTGAGCCTGATCTTCGCCTGGGTGGCCAGTCGCGGACCTGCGCGACGGGCGATGCGGATTCCAACTCGTGAGGCGCTCGACTACGGATGAGTGCTCTATCACCCGCCGAACGCGCGCTCGTACCCTCGGGTCTCCGTCTGCAAGCACCTATCGCGAGATTCGGGCGAGCTTGCGGCCGGTCGCCTTGAGAATCCACACGCGCAAGCTCCTGCACGCCTTGCGGTCGCACGAGCACTGAACCATCCTGTGCAACGCCCCCGACTGCCGCCATCAGACCCGCTGGAGAAAGATGCATGAGCAATGCCTTCAGCGGTCCCGCCGGGCCGTCTGCGCGCACCCGAACAATCGTCTACAGCGGCCTGGCGGGGAGCGCGCTCGTGGTCTTTTTCGGACCCCAGTTCGCCGACTGGGGCCTGGCGCTGCTTGGTTGTCCGCTGGGATATGGTGCGCCGGGCGCGGGCTGCGGCGGGGTGCGGGCGGTGGTGGTCGGACCGCTTGCCGCCCTGGCTGGGGCGGCGCCGCCGCTGGAGACAAGCATCGTTCTGGTGCACCGGCTCTGGCCGCTGCTGCTGGTCTGGGGCATCGCGATCTTGCTGAGCGCGCGCGCCGATCGCCCGCTTGCCGAACCAGCGCACGCTGACGACCAGCGTGCGGCAGGGCTTGGGGTAGCCGCCGCCACCGGTTTGAGCGCCGAGCAGACGCGGGCGCAATGGGTTGCCGATCGCGAGCGCGAACAGGCGAACGATGCGCGGGTCGCTCAACGCTCGCTGCGCCAGCAGCTGGGTGCGGACACACGCTTCATTGGATCGATCGCGCTGACCTGCTGGATTCTTATCTGCGCCCTTCTCGGTTTTTGTCTGGCCTTCGGCCTGCCTTTGCTGGGCGGTGTCAGCGCCGAGATCGCGCTGGACCTGTTCGGCTGTGGACCTGCGCATGACTCGATGATGAGGGCGTGTCCGGGCCTGGAGCAGCGCTTCGAGCCCTATCGGCAGCCCATTGTTGGCGCGGTGCTTTCGCCGATGTGGTTGTTCAGGCAGTTCGGCGATGTACTGCTGGTGTGGCTGGCCATCATCGGCCTGCTCGCCGTCCTTCCTCTGCTCCGGCTCGGCCTCCGTCCCGTGTCTCGAAGCTATCCGGTGGTGTCGGTGACGCTGATCGTGATCGC
>JAGRJL010000270.1:0-12996 GCA_020442775.1 Lysobacterales bacterium
AGGGCTCAGGGCTCAGGGCTCAGGATGAGCAGATCCTGGCGGCCGAGTCAATCTGGTGTGCCTTTCGGCATCTGGTGCCTGCAAGGCGATGCGGTCTAGGCTCAGTTACATCCATTGACATTTGGCCGCGCACGATGACTTCGACACACCGACGGCTCGCCTTGTTGGGGCTTTTGACCATGGCTGTCCCGGCGGCTGCCCAGCCCGCGCCGCCGGCGTGGATGAGTGAGGGTCCGCGGGTGCAGGCCGAGACCTTTGCCTTTGAGCTGCCGCTGGAAGTGATGGCGACCAAGCTGTTCGTCACCGTGCAAGTGGGCGGCAAACCGCGGCGATTCGTTTTTGACACCGGCTCGCCGTCGATGATCGACTCGCGGCTGGCCGATGAATTGGGGTTTACGCAGGTTGGGGAGAACATCGGTCGCGATGCGCACGGGGCGAAAGTGGAGAGCCGAATCATGCAGGCCGACCTCATCCTCGGCGGTGTGCTGGTCGAAAAGGTACCGATCTTCGCCGCCGACTTCAGTCAGAACGAGGCCGCCGAATGCCTGGTCGGCGACGGCGTGCTGGGGTCAGAGCTGTTGCCGCTATGCGCCTGGCAGATCGATCTCCCCAACCACCGGCTGCGCTGCGCCACCGATCTGGCCAGGCTGGAGCATATCAACGGGGCGAAGCGTCTGAAGCTGCATGATTTCGGCTATCCGCATTCGCCGATTTTCGACATCGGGCTGGCGAAAAAGGCCAGCAGCAAGGCGATGTTCGACACCGGGGCGCCGGACTATCTGGTCCTCTCACAGCCCGACCTTGAGGGCGCCAGGCGCGGCCGCGGGATCGGCCAGTCTCGCAACGGCTACGGCTCCGCGGGCGGATCGCTGGGCGGCCAAGCCGCAGACGCCGCCCTGACCCGCGTAGAGTTGAAGGATTTCGCCCTGGACCAACTCAAGCTGGGTCGAATCTGGACCACCATCAGGCCGCAAACGCCCAGTCTGATCGGCGCCTCCTTCCTGGAGCACTTCGTGGTGACCCTGGATCAGCGCTCCGGGTCGGCCTATTTCGAGGCCTACAAGCCCGGGCCCTACGAGAAGCCATCCTTCGGCTTCACCCTCGCCTTCCAATCACCGCTGAGCATCGCCGCCGTCTGGGAGCAAAGTCCCGCGTCGGCGGCCGGTCTGCATGCCGGACTGACCATCGACAGCATCAACGGCAGACCGCTGCAAGCCGGCTGCGAGGCCATGCGCTACGCCCTGCAAGCGATGGCCGGAGAGCAGATCACGCTGAGTTGGGTTGGAGGCTCCGCGACCCTCGACAAGGGGCAATAGCCAAAAGGCAGTTGCTGAAGCTTCCGGACTGCGCCGCCGGCGCAGACTACTAAGTCATGCTTCGCTCTCCGCTCTACGAGTTTTGCAATGGCCAGTGCCTGGGCTGCGATCTTCCACTGGAACGGGCTGGCCTATTCGATCAGGCACGTGAAAAGCACCTTCTCGCTCTTTTCGCAAAGGTTTGACGCCGTCGACGCCGACTCCGCTCCGAAAACACCGAACGAGGCGCAACATAGGGAGGTTGGAATAGATCTCATGGCATCACGCATAGCCGGATTGACTGGCCGCTAGCGGTCCCCACCGCAGGAAGATTCCCGGCGGGTCGGGGTCAGTTCTCAATACCCATAAAGTCCGCGAAAAACGCATGATCGACCTCGTAGATCGTTCGTTCTCTGACGCCTAGCCTCACGCGCTCGAACATTGACACAAGCTTCTCTCCGTCTACCAGTTCAATCGGCGGCGCACCCTCACGTTCAGCCTCCGCACGCGCATCGGCGCTAAAGGTTCCGGTCGTGAGGATGATTCCTTTATCGGCGCGACCGATCATGGCGTTACGAAAGTCGCCGACTTCCGCCCGAGAGACGGTATTCTTGTATCGTTTGCACTGAAATAGGACACGAAAGGACACGAACGGATTGATCTGAAGCACGCCATAGCCATCGATTCCGCCGTCTCTCGGGCGACCCGTGACGGTAACCCGTTCAAATCCAGACTCCCGCAGCAGACGTCCGCAGATTCGCTCAAAGCCCTCCGGCGTCACCTTTTTGAGAATCTCCAGCAATACTGCGCTTTGTTCTTCATCGGAATCAGGTGTGGCTGAACCTCCATCGACCAATGGCTCTTCTGGTGAGGCAACTCTTCTGGCAGCTGCATGGATCTTGACCCACTTTGCAACGATCCTCCGCGCAGACGATTCATCCACTCTAGCTTGGTAGCCGGCTTTGGTCAGCGACCACACACCATGTGTGGACGCATCAAGAAGGCCCTCCCACACAAGATATTGACGCGCCCAATGAACCTGATTGTAAAATCGGGTTTGCCCAGACTTCAGTGTGGCTTCGAGAGTCTCGGCTGAAACGTTTGCGTGCTCTGCAACGTGATCACAGACTTCTCGGGGTTTACCCGATCCCCCGAGCGCCCGGAGTGCATCCAGAACCGGGCCTAGCCATTTGGCGAATTCGGACTTTCGGCGCGCCATGATCTCTCCAACTGTACTCTGCGCGTAACGATGGATTATCTCCAAAGGCGTTGAATCATAGCGACCTATGCATTGCCGCCAAACTTCGGCCACCGGTTATACCCGATTTTGGGATTGTGGGACTCGTACTGCCGGATGTACTCCACTTCCTTTTGGGATAACTCACGATCCGTTGCGGTTTCCGACTCCCAGAGGATCTGCTTGCGCACCGAGTAATCACGGCGCACCTCTTCCGGGAGCCGCATGAAATCGGCGTTGACTACATCCATATCGGGACTTCCAAAATACCGGTAGCTCCCTACGGTGTCCTTGCCGACGTAGATCTTCCCTGTAGGGTAAGTAACTAAGTAGATTTGTTTCATTGCTGTCTCTGACTGGTCGCATTTCAGGAAATGGACGAGATTCTTCGTGACGAAGCACGAAACGTTCGCAGACGTTCACCATCGATGGGCCCAGGTCCGGATCCGAACCTACCTGTCGACACACCCCGAGTCTGGGACTGCGCGGACGGTCAGACAATATCTCCAGGCGTCCCACAGTCAACGTCAGCGAAGCACCGGGTGGTGTGGCGAAACGATGACGACACAGCCACCCAACCGCAACCGTCACCATTCCCGTATCCTTAGCCACCCCAATTCCCGAGCACCTCCATGTCCCGCAAAGCCATTCACGCCCCCGGCGCTGCCGCGGTCGGTCCCTATTCCCACGGCGTCTGGAGCCGTGATCTGCTGTTTTTGTCCGGACAAACGCCGCTGGGCGATGACGGCAAGCTGGTCAAGGGCGATATCGCGGCGCAGACCACCCGCTGTCTGGCCAACCTGGGCGCAGTGCTGGCTGAGGCCGGCCTGTCCGAAGCCGACGTGGTCAAGTGCAACGTTTTCCTGGTCGACATGAACGACTTCGCCGCGATGAACGGCGCCTACGAGAGCTTCTTCGAAACCCCGCGGCCGGCGCGCAGCACCGTTGGCGTCGCCGCGCTGCCGCTGGGTGCGCGTGTGGAGATTGAAGCGATTGCCAGACGGCGCTCAAAGCCCAAGCCGCTCTCGGCACGGCAGCAGCTCAAGGCGGACCGAGAGGGCGCCAGCGCCTGGAAGGCGACAAAGGAAACGAAGGGCACGAAGGGAGCCAAGAGCGCGAAGGGCGCGAAGGGCAAGGGGCCCAGGGCCTAGGGCCCAGAAAGGCAAAAAGCCCCCGACGCCGCGGCCGGCACTTCTTTCTGGGCCCTGGGCACTATTCCCTGGGCCCTTTCACGGCAACTTCCGTACAATCGCCAGTCCTTCGCGCCACCTGTACCTGATCAACGCCATGCTTCTGGTCATCGACAACTACGACAGCTTTACCTACAACCTGGTCCAGTATCTGGCCGAGTTGGGCGCCGAAGTGCAGGTACGGCGCAACGACGCTGTGACCGTCGAGCAGATCCGGGCGATGGCCCCCAGCCATTTGCTGATCTCGCCAGGACCTTGCACCCCCAATGAGGCGGGAGTGTCGCTGGCGGTCGTGAGTGAGTTGGGAGGCGAGATCCCGCTGCTGGGCGTTTGCCTGGGTCACCAGGCGATCGGTCAGGCCTTCGGCGGCAGCGTGGTGCGCGCACGACAGGTGATGCATGGCAAGACTTCGCCGATGCATCATCGCGGACAAGGCGTATTCGCTGGTCTGCCGCAGCCCTTCGAGGCCACCCGCTACCACTCACTGATTGTCGCCGAGGCCGATTTGCCGGCGGAGCTGGCGATCACCGCCTGGACCGAACACGCCGACGGCAGTCGCGACGAAATCATGGGCCTGAAGCATCGCGAACTGCCTATCGAGGGCGTCCAGTTTCATCCCGAGTCGATTTTGACCCGGGATGGCAAGGCGCTTTTGAAGAACTTCCTGGAGTCGACGCAGCCCGCGCATAGCGCGGTTGTTTGAGGGCCCAGGGCCTAGGGCAGAAGGGCCCAGAAGTGCCCCGGCGCTCGCGCTTTTGACTTCCTGGTCCCTGTGCCCTGGGCCCTGAGCCCTGAAAATCACCATCGCAGCTACGAAACCAACCAACCATGCCCCAATCCCCGATCCAGTTTGCCCTGAACTCGCTCGTTGACCGCATCGACCTGCCCGCGCCGCAGATGGAGGCGGCGATGCGTCAGGTGATGCAGGGTGAAGCCAGTCAGGTCCAACTGGCGGCCTTCCTGGCGGCGCTGCGCACCAAGGGCGAAACGGTGACCGAGATTGCCGCCGCGGCCCGGGTAATGCGCGAGTTGGCCGCGCCCGTGCCCTGGAGCGGTGAAGGCCTGCTGGACATCGTCGGCACCGGCGGCGACGGGGCGAGCCTGTTCAATGTCTCCACTGCAGCATCCTTCGTAGCCGCGGCCGGGGGGGCGCGGGTAGCCAAGCACGGTAACCGATCGGTGTCTTCCAAGTCCGGCAGCGCCGATCTGCTGGAGGCGGCCGGCGCGCGACTGGACATCAGCGCGGCGGCGGTTGGCAGCTGCCTGGAACGCACCGGATTCGGCTTCCTGTTCGCACCGCGTCATCACGAAGCGATGCGCCACGCCGCGCCGGTACGCAAGGATCTGGGCCTGCGCACGCTGTTCAATCTGCTCGGCCCGCTGACCAACCCGGCCCACGCCACTCATCAGCTGCTGGGCGTTTACGAGCGCCGCTGGGTGGAGCCGCTGGCACAGGTGCTGGGCGAACTGGGCGCGCGCCACGTACTGGTGGTGAATGCGCAGGACGGGCTGGACGAAATCAGCCTGGCCGCACCCACCCATTTCGCCGAACTCAAGGACGGTAGCGTGCGCAGCTACAGCCTCACGCCGGAGGATCTGGGCGTCAGGCGGCAGCCGCTGGACACGCTGAAAGTGGAATCCCCGGCCGAATCGCTGGCGCTGATCCGTCGGGTGCTGGCCGGTGAGCCTGGACCGGCGGCCGATCTGGTTGCGCTCAACGCCGGTGCCGCGCTCTATGTGGCCGATCGTTTCCACGACCTGGCCGAAGCGGTGGGCAGCGCCCGCGAACTGATCGCCTCGGGATTGCCGCAGCGCCATTTCGAGGATTACATCGCCCACACCCAGCGCGCGGAGTTCAGGCCCGAATGAGCGACATTCTCGACCAGATCCTGCGCCGCAAACGCGAGGAGGTGGCGGACGATCGTCGCCGTCAGAGCGAAGCGCAGTTGCTCGCGCTGGCCCGGTCCCAGGACCCGGCCCGGGGCTTTCTCAAGGCGCTGCAGCGCAGCGTGGACGATGGCCGCGCCGCAGTGATCAGCGAATTCAAGCGGCGCAGTCCGAGCAAGGGCTGGATCAACCAGCATGCCGATCCGAAGACCGTCGCCGCGGCCTATCAGAGCGCCGGCGCCAGCTGCCTGTCGGTGCTCACCGACCGCGACTACTTCGGCGGCAGCATCGAGGATCTGCAGCAGGCGCGCGGCGCGTGCGCGCTACCGGCGCTGCGCAAGGACTTCACCGTCGACGCTTACCAGATCGTTCAGGCCCGAGCGATTGGCGCCGATGCGATCCTGCTGATCGCCGCCGCGCTTAGTCGGCCCGAGCTTGAGGAACACCAGCGTACTGCGGTCGAGCTGGGTCTGGACGTGCTGGTCGAGGTGCATGATCGTGCCGAGCTGGATCAGGCGCTGGAGGCCAATGCGCAACTGCTTGGGGTCAACAACCGCAACCTGCGCACCTTCCAGACCGACCTCAACACCACTCTTGAGCTGAAGGCCCACGTACCCGCTGACCGGCTACTGGTCACCGAAAGCGGGATTCATCGCACCGAGGACGTGCAGCTAATGCGCAGCCACGGGGTGCACGCTTTCCTGGTCGGCGAGGCGCTGATGCGCGATGGTCGGCCCGCGGAGCGATTTGCGGAGCTGTTCTAGCCCAATCGAGGCCCGTTCGCAAAGGGCGCCAGCAGGTCAGGCCTGGAACCCGCCAGGCCCCACTCGGCCAGCGCCTCGCCAATCGCGGCCGAGTGCTTGAAGCCGTGACCAGAACAGGCCGACGCGATGATCGGACCGGAGGATTCCTGTCGGTCGATCCAGAAGCGCGCGCCGGGCAGCTCGGTGTACAGGCAGGTGGCGGTGCGCAGCACCCGGTCGCTGACGCCGCGGAGTCGACCGGCCACATGCACCGCGTGCAGCGCCGCCGATTCCGCCGTGTTGACGCGTCGCTCGATGAGTTCCGGATCGCAGGGCGCATCATGCTCGGTGGCAACCTTGACTCCGCCTCCGAGATCCGGAAAGCCGTAGTAGACCTGGCCGGGTGCGCTACCCCAGCACCAGATAAAGATCGGGAAATGCTCCTGCGCGTATTCGGCCGGCTTCTCGGCCGCGAACCAGTGCAGCACCTGCCGGGTGACCTTCATCGGCGGCACGCGAGTTCCCGCCCCGCAATCCCCCAGCAGACCCGGCAGCCATGCGCCCACGGCCAGCACCGCGGCACCCGGCCGATAGCTTGCACGGTCGGTCTCCACCTGCAGTCCGCGCTGATCCACTCGCCAACGCTGCAGACGCTCGCCGCTGCGAATCTGCGCGCCGCGCCGTTGCGCCTCTGCCAGCTGCACGCTCACGCAGGCTTCGGGCCGCAGATAGCCGGCCTCGGGTTCGAAATAGCCCCGTTCATGCCCGCGCAGCTGAAACTGCGGCCAGCGGGTCGCGATCTCTCTCGCATCCAGACACTGATGGACAATGCGGTGATCACGCGCGATCCGAACGGTCTGGTCAAAGAAGCTGGCCTGCCCGTGCATCGGGCTGTCACCGTCCCCGTTGGCCAGCAGCAGTCCGCCACAGGCGTGATAGAGCGACTCACCGCTGGCATCCTCCAACTCGCGCCACAGCTGGTGCGATCGACGCACCAGCGGCACATAGTCCGCGCCTTCGCCTACCGCGAGTCGGGTGATTCTGCTTTCGCCGTGGGTGGATCCATGATGGTGCGGCGGCAGGTGGCGATCGATTCCCAGCACCCGTGCCCCGCGCCCGGCGGCATGCATCAGCGTGGCGCAGCCGACCGCGCCCAGGCCCACCACCAGCAGATCGGGGGTTTGTGCAGGCACGACTTGGACCTTCGCTGGACAGACCGCGATCACCATAGCCGAGTCCCGGCGTAGCGACGAGCGCCATCGACGCCAGTGAAAGACCCACCAGCCACTACCCGCCGTCGGGATGATCATCACCAGGCAGACAGCGAATCGGTGGCCGCCGCGTTGCGACCAGGAGATGGCTGTCAGAGGTTGATTTTGAGGCCGGCGAACCCCACTACGTCCGGACCGGAAAGCGCAATCCACCGAGTGCGCTGTCGCAGCCATATCCGATGGTGTTGCTGCGACAACACACTTCCGGAGTCTCCCGATGTTCGATGCGGTCATGTTGGCGCGGATGCAGTTCGCCGCCAACATCAGCTTTCATATTCTTTTCCCCACCATCACCATCGCGATGGGCTGGGTGCTGGTCTACTTCAAGCTGCGCTACGCCCGCAGCCAGGACCCCAAGTGGATGGAGGCCTACGCCTTCTGGGTCAAGGTTTTCGCGCTGAGCTTCGCCCTCGGCGTGGTCAGCGGAATCACCATGAGCTTTCAGTTCGGCACCAACTGGCCGGGCTACATGGAAACGGTAGGCAATATCGCCGGCCCACTGCTCGCCTTCGAGGTGCTGACCGCCTTTTTTCTGGAGGCTACCTTCCTCGGAGTGATGCTGTTCGGTCGCCAGCGGGTGGGCGAGCGGATCCATACCCTGGCCACCATCCTGGTGGCGGTAGGCACCAGCGCCTCGGCCTTCTGGATTCTGTCGCTCAATTCCTGGATGCAGACGCCTACCGGCTTTCAGATGATTGACGGTCAGGCCCATGCGCTGGACTGGTGGGCGATCGTGTTCAACCCCTCCTTTCCCTATCGTCTGGTCCACATGCTGCTGGCCTCCGGACTGACCTGCGCCTTTCTGCTGGCGGGTCTGTCGGCTTACCGGCTGCTGCGTCGTGATCAGCAGCCCTCGGTGATGGCCAGCCTGCGCACCGGGGTGATGCTGGCGGCAGCGCTGATTCCGATTCAGATTTTTGTTGGCGACCTGCATGGACTCAACACGCTCGAGCATCAGCCGGCCAAGGTGGCGGCAATGGAAGGCGTATGGGAAACCGAGCGCGGTGCCCCGGCGCTGCTGTTCGCCTTGCCGGATGAACAGACCCGCAGCAACGATCTGGCGATCGGGATTCCGCATCTGGCCAGCCTGATTCTGACCCATGAGTGGGACGGCGAGATCGTCGGCCTCAACGAGTTCGAAGGCGAGCATCCGCCGGTGGCGCCGGTGTTCTGGGCCTTCCGGGTGATGGTGGGCGTTGGCGTGCTGATGCTGGCAGTCAGCTGGTGGAGCGCCTGGCAGCTGCGCCAGCAGGGCATTCCCGGACGCTGGAGCCTGCGCCTGCTCACCGCAATGACCTTTTCCGGCTGGCTGGCGACGCTGTCCGGCTGGTATGTCAGCGAGATCGGTCGGCAGCCCTTTCTGGTCTACGGACTGCTGCGCACCAGCGAGGCAGCCTCCAGCGTGCCGGCGCCGATGATCGGGATCAGCCTGTTCGCCTATCTGCTGCTGTATGCGCTGCTGTTGCTGGCCTTCATCACCGTGTTGCTGCACCTGGCCCGCAGCGCAGGGGTAGGAGCGCCATCGGTTTCGAAACTGAGCCCGGAGGTGGCGTGATGGACGCAGCACTGCCGCTGATCTTTACCGCCCTGATGGGCCTGGCGATGTTGATTTACGTGGTTCTGGACGGCTTTGATCTGGGTGTCGGGATACTGATGCGCAGCGCCCAGGACCATGACAAGGACATGATGATCGCGAGCATCGGGCCGTTCTGGGATGCCAACGAAACCTGGCTGGTGCTCGGGGTCGGCCTGTTGCTGGTCGCCTTTCCGCAGGCCCACGGTGTGATCCTCAGCTCGTTGTACCTGCCGGTGGCGGCGATGCTGATCGGCTTGATCCTGCGCGGGGTCGCCTTCGATTTTCGGGCCAAGGCCCAGAGCCAGCACAAGGCGCTATGGAACCGCGCCTTCTGGGGTGGTTCGGTGCTCGCTGCCTTCGCGCAAGGATTCATGCTGGGCACCTACATTCTGGGCTTCCGCTACGATCTCACCGGTCTGCTGTTTGCCAGTTTCATCGGCGTGGCGCTGTGCGCCGGCTACGCGCTGCTGGGCGCAGGCTGGCTGCTGATGAAGAGCGAAGGTGCGCTTTACGCATCCGCCAGCCGCTGGGGCTATCGCGCCCTGTGGCTGACTGGGCTGGGTATCGCCGCGGTATCGCTGGCCACGCCCGCGATCAGCCCGCGGATCTTCGACAAGTGGTTCAGCACCCCCAATCTGTACTATCTGCTGCCGGTACCGCTGCTTACCGCGCTGCTGTTCGCGCTGGCCGAACGCGCCCTGCGCCGCCTGCAGGCGGGAATTCCGGCGCGCCCGTGGATGCCTTTCGCCGCCAGCGTGGGGATCTTCGTGCTGGCCTTCGGCGGACTGGCCTACAGCCTGTTCCCCTATCTGGTGATCGACCGGATCACTCTGTGGGACGCCGCAGCCGCACCCGAGTCGCTGTTCATCATGTTCGTCGGCACCGCCATCACCCTGCCGGTGATCCTGGCCTACACGGTGTTTTCCTACCGGGTGTTCTGGGGAAGAAGCGAGGCGTTGAAGTACTAGATGCCAGGGCCCAGGAAAAGATAGGCGAAGTCGAACTCTTCCTGTGCCCTGGGCCCTCGTCCCTGACCCCTTTCTCGTTCCTACTTCGCCGTCTGCTCTTCCAGCTGATCGCGGAAGCGGACGATGGCTTCGGGGACTCTTTCCACCCGGCCTTCGAAGACCATTCTCGGAGTGGCGTCGCCGTACACCCGTTCATTGGCATCGTCGTCGATGGTCAGCGCCGAGCCGTCCAGGGCGACGCCGGCAAACAGCCCGCGCGAGCGCGAATAGGAAATGATTTCCGCCTTCAGTGCGGCGTCGGTTGCCGCCGACGCCTGACGACCCACCGGCCCGGCGGCCACTGACGCATCGGCACCGAGGGTGAATTTGCCGTGGATCAGGTTATCGACGCCGCGCTGGGTGCGGAAAACCAAAATCACGTCCGAGGACTGCACGCCGGCCTGAAAGCCAAAGGAACCGCCGGTCATGGTGATGTAGCTGGGATGGGACCAGGTGCCGTCGGCACTGCGTACCGAGACCAGCCCCTTGCCGCGCCGCCCGCCGACCACGAATCCAGCCTTGACCACCTCCGGAATCACCGCGATTGCATAGCAGCGGTCCAGCAACCAGTCGGGAATTTCCGAGTCGGGGGTGCCCTGAACCTCGGTCAGTACCGCGATGGCGTTCTCCGCGCGCTTGAGCTCCTTGGACTGGGCCATGGCGGGGCTGGCGAAGACGATGAAGAACAAGGACAACAAACTGGCGACACGCAACTGAGCGAGGGGCATCAGGCTGGACTCCATAGGTCAATCGTAGGCGGGACCATAGCGGCCCCTGGGCTAAAGCTGGCTGAACGGCGGCTGCCAAATAACTTCAGGACAGGCGCAGGCCCAGTCCGGAGGTGGATCACCAAAGAAGGTCCCAGCAGGGCCGCATTGCAGGCTGAGATACGCCTGGATATCGGTGGTCTGGAGGTCACCGGCTCGCGCTCCGCGCCACCCGTGTGCGATGCGCTTTCGGCTTAAGGTCGACGACCAACAAGCGCCATGCCCAGACCGGCAATCAGCAGCAGCATCAGGCCGAGCGCGCCACGTCCGGTCGCTGGCACTTCAACCGCGACTTCGATGTTGCCATCCGGACAGGCCGTTGGCGCGATCGCCAGCGCCTCGATCTCGATGCTGTTGTCGCCCTGCACCCTGGTGGGCGCGCTGGCGGCACCGGTATCGACATTCAGTCGGACGATCTCGCTGACCCGCTCCACCTGCGGTTGCCCTGCCGGCGGCGGATTGAAATCGAGTACCGCCCACAGGTTGCCGTCGGCGTCGAAGTCCAGACCGGCGTCGTAGAAGGTGTAACCCAGTTGCAGCCGTCCGATCAGCGTCGCCTGACCGCTATCGGTGTTGATTCGGTACAGGCCTTCGTCATCACCCACGCCGATGCCGTAGAGCTCGTCACCATAGGCCGCCAAACCGGAAATTTTCGGGCCGGTGGAGCCCACCAGGGAAGTGCTTCCACTACCCTGGTTCACGCGCCACAGCTTGCCGACGCTGTCCGAACTAAGCCACAGATCGCCGTTGCAGGTGAAGGCCAGGCCAAAATCGAGCTGATTGAGGTTGCCGCCGGTACCCTGATTCTGCAGGCCCAGACCGTAAATCCCACTCAGAGCTTCGGCACGACCGCTGCCGATATTGACGATCATCAGCGTTTCGGTGGTGTCATCGACGGCGTACAGCCGCCCCTTGTCATCGAAGGCCATTCCTTCGACGTCCAGAAAGGGCGTATTGCTGATGCTGCCGAAGGTGCCTACCGGGAACAGTTGACCGGTTGCCAGGTCCAGACGCGCCAACTTGTCGCCAACCGCGGTGTAAGCTATCGGCTCGGCGATGGCGGCGGTTGAGTGCAGGACCAGCGCAGAAATCAAGGACGCAAAAAAGCGAACGCGATTTCTCGCATTCACTCCAGGCCCCGAAATCGTTGCGTCAACGACTCCGGACATTGAATTCTCAAGCGCAGCAGGCACGTCACTTGGCCCTTGTTATGCTTTGATCTCTGAAAGGATCTGGGCGCAAGGTTGTGAGTGTAGCAGCCGCGCCCATGTAATCAAAGTGTTATCGACGCTACCTGAGTCGCATTTTCGTCGCCTTTTCGTTTGTGAGGGACCATGAGCCTGGGCATCAGTTATGACCATGGACGCAAGGAATGCAGTGCCCTGCTGCTGGTGAACCTGGGCACGCCCGCCGCACCAACCACATCGGCCGTCCGTCGCTACCTTGCCCAGTTCCTCTCCGATCGGCGGGTGATCGACCTGCCGCGCTGGATGTGGTGGCCGATCCTGCACCTGATCATCCTGCGTTTCCGTCCCGCGCGGTCGGCACGCGCCTACCGCAAGATCTGGACCGAGGAAGGCTCCCCCTTGATGCTGCACACCCGGGCCTTGAGTGAAGCGCTGGCCGAACGGCTGCGTCAGGATGGCTGGTCGCAGCTGCAGGTCGCCTTCGCGATGACCTATGGTGAGCCGTCAATCCCGCAGGTGATCGGCCAGCTACGGGAACGCGGGGTCCGCCGGATTGCGGTACTGCCGATGTATCCGCAGTACTCGGCGACAACTACTGCGGCAGTCAATGACCAGGTGATGGATACGGTTCGCGACTGGGCTCACGCACCGCAGCTGCGGCTGCTCGATGCCTACCACGATCACCCCGCCTGGCTGGATGCGGTTGCAGCCAGCATCCAGCGTCACTGGGACCAGCGCGGCCGGGCGGACCGGCTGCTGTTCTCCTTTCACGGCATTCCGCGTCGCTATTTTCTCAATGGCGATCCCTACCACTGTCAGTGCATGGCTTCGGCCAG
>JAGRJL010000270.1:13124-13412 GCA_020442775.1 Lysobacterales bacterium
GTGCAGGTGGTCTGCCCCGGTTTCGCGGTGGATTGTCTGGAAACGCTGGAAGAGATCGCGATGGAGAATGCCCAGCTGTTCAAGTCCGCCGGTGGGCGCGATCTGGAGTACATCCCGGCGCTGAATGCAGACCCGGCGCACGCGGCTGCGCTGGCCGAGGTTGCGCAATCCCTGCTCGCCGGATGGGCTGATGCCGATCCGGATGCCGCCGAGCTGAGCGCTCGCCGGGAACGAGCCCAGCGGATGGCAGTCGACTCGCCCCATGGACCCAAAGCATGAACTTGAGCA
>JAGRJL010000271.1 GCA_020442775.1 Lysobacterales bacterium
TCAGGTGCCGCCGTTCTCCTCCACCAAATCGCTGGGCGGGCATTCGCTGGGCGCGGCTGGCGTGCATGAGGCGATTCACTGTTTGCTGATGCTGCGTGGGGGCTTCATCGCCGGCTCCATCAACGTCAGCGACCCCGATCCTGCAGTGCTTGATCTGCCGCTGGTGCGCGAGAGCCGGACTGCGACTATCGCGACCGCGCTGTCGAACAGCTTCGGCTTCGGCGGCACCAATGCCTGTCTGCTGCTGGCTGGCGGGCTGAGCGCCTAGACCAACCGGGTCGCTACCTGGTTTGCGCCAGCGCCTCCGGGTTGCGCGCGCGGAAGATCTCGGGGTGGTCGAGGTAGAAGCGGTGGTCCTGGTTATCGGGATGCCAGCCGGGCCAGCCCATCAGCGGAAGCGGCGGATACTGGCGGCCGCGACCCAGATCGTGAACCTGAGCCAGCCTTTCGCAGGCCAGCCCGTCCGCCAACGCCAGTAGTTCGCCCGCAGAGCGCCCGATCTGCTCGGCGTCGACCGTGAACAGCAGGCACTTGGCGGTGGTATTGAGCTGCCCTTCGCGCACGTGGTCGAGCAAGGCGTGGCCAAGCACCAGCACACGCGCGTGCTCACGCAGTGCGTCGCGGTCGTCGACGAAGAGCTTTTTCCAGTCACCGGCGCGCAGGGCCGCGAATAGGTCGGGGCAGCTGCAGAGAACGACCGCGCCGGCCTCGTCCAGCAGGGTCAGCACATCGCGGGCCGGCGAGCGTCGGCGCAGCTCCGCTTCCCCGCCTTGCGCAAGGATCGCGCAGTGCGCCTGATTGATCGCACGCTTGGTCCGTGGCCAGGCCAGCCAGCACAGGGCGTTGAAGGCGTCATGCCAGTTATCCGCGCGAGTGGGAACCTCGTTGTCGCGGGCGATCTTCAGCTCATAGGCCAGCGAATCGGTGGTCGGCGATGCAAACCGCGGCTGACCGCCAGTCCGCCAGGCGTTCAGTTGCGCCAGGTCCGGCAGCGCGAGCGGATTGCCCAGGGCCGCGATCCATGGTTGCAGAACGTCAAAGGCGGGATGCACGAGCGCTTGGCCGACAGGACGAGAGACCGGTGATTCTGGCCGAATCCATCAGCAGTCGTGAAGGCCACGCGGCGGTCGACGCGGTGCGGGCGAGTCGCTAGGCTTGCGCGCCGGGGACCATGACCCTCGATTCATTGAGGAACTACCAACATGCAAGCGAACTGGATCGACGGGCAATGGCGGCCGGCGGCTGAGGTCAGGGGCGACTGGCAGGCAGTCGATCCGCGCAGCGGCGAGCACTTCGGAGAGCACTTCCCGATCTGCGGCTGGGCCGACGTCGATGCCGCGCTGGGCGCCGCCGCGGCAGCCTGCGCTGGCCTGGCCGATGCCGAAAGCGGACAGGTTGCTCACTTTCTCGACGATTACGCGACACGCATCGAAGGCCACCTCCCGCAGCTCGCCGTGATCGCCGAGCGCGAAACCGGATTGCCGCAGACGCCGCGGCTGCTTTCGGTGGAGGGGCCGCGGACGGTCCATCAGCTGCGCCTGGCCGCGGCTGCTGCGCGCGAAGACAGCTGGCGCGATGTGGTGGTGGATCGCGCCAACGGCATTGCCCGTTGTCGCCAGCCGCTGGGCAAGGCGGTCTGGTGCATTGGTCCCAACAACTTCCCGCTGGCCTTCAACGGCATTTCCGGCAGCGACTTTGCCAGCGCGATCGTGGCCCGTAACCCGGTCATCGCCAAGGCCCATCCGGGACATCCCAACACGACGCTGATGCTGGCCCAGCTGGCCGCGGCGGCGCTGCAAGCCTCGGGTCTGCCGCCTGCTACGGTGCAGCTGATCCACCACCTGCAGCCCGAGGATGGTCTGCGGATGGCCGCCGATACCCGGCTGGGAGCAATCGGCTTCACTGGCAGCCAGCGCAGCGGACTGGCGCTGAAGGCTGCTGCCGATCGCGGCGGTGCGCTCAGCTATCTGGAGTTGGGCAGCGTCAATCCGGTGTTCGTGCTGCCGGGCGCAGCCAACCACGATGGCGACAGCTTTTCCGAGGCCTTTCTCGCCGGCGCTACCCTGGGTGGCGGTCAGTTCTGCACCAACCCAGGGTTGCTGGTGCTGCCACAGTCAGCCAGGGCGCAGCTACTGGTGCAGCAGCTGGCGGAACGTTACCGCGCGCTGCCGCCTGCCCAGCTGCTCGGTGAGGCGGTGGCGCAAGGCCTGCATCACGCGGTTGCGCGACTGTGCGCCGCCGGCGCTGAGCTCTGTGCCGGGTCGGCCGATCCCTTTGGGCCAGGGTTCCGCTTCCCCTGGACCCTGCTCAGCGTGGCGGCTGAGCGGTATCTGCAACAGGCCGAGGTGCTGCAGCAGGAAGCCTTCGGGCCGCTGACCCTGGTGGTGCATTCGGCCACCGCTGATCAGCGCAAGGCGATTGTTCACGGCCTGGAAGGGCAGCTGACCGGCACCCTGTGGCTGGCCAGCGACGGCAGCGACGACCCGGAGGCGGCCACCCTGGGCCAGCGGCTGCGGCCCAAGGTGGGCCGGCTGCTCGAGAACAAGCTCCCGCCCGGGGTGGCGGTGAGCCCGGCGATGCATCACGGCGGACCCTTCCCCAGCTCGGTCCATCCGGGCTTTACCGCGGTCGGCATGCCTGCCGCAATCCTGCGCTTCACCCAGCTGGCCTGCTATGACAACGTCGCCCGCGCGCGGCTGCCGGCGGTCATTGCCGAGCGCTGGGATCACGCCGAGGCTTGATCGCCGCTCAACAAGGAACCGAAAAAATGACCGCCAGCTTCGCCGAACGCCTCAGCAGCCGGATTCAGCGCTTCGGCCCCTTGTGCATCGGAATCGATCCGTCCAACCGGCTGCTGGCCCAGTGTGAGCTGCCGGACAGCGCCGAGGGCGCGCTCGCCTTCGGCCGCCGGGTGATCGATGCGGTCGACGCCGAGCTGCCGATCATCAAGCCGCAGGCGGCCTATTTCGAGCGCTTCGGCAGCGCCGGCTGGCGCGCTCTGGAGCAACTCTGCGCGCACGCGCAGTCGGCCGGCCTGATGGTGCTGCTGGATGGCAAACGCGGCGATATCGATGCGACCGCAGATGCGTATGGCGATGCCTATTTCGGTCCGTCCAGCACCTTGCCGGCCGATGCCATCACGGTGCACGCCTATCTCGGCTATGCCGCACTCGCTGGCCTGGTGGCGCGGGCACGCACCGCCGCCGCCGGGGTTTTTGTGGTGGTCCGATCCTCCAATACCGAAGGCCAGGCCCTGCAGCAGGCGGTGACCGCTGACGGCTCCAGCGTCGCGATGGCGCTGGCCGCCCAGATCAGCGCCGACAACGCCAGCCACGGCGACGGCGCAGGCGCGGTCGGCGCGGTCGTCGGCGCCACTTGCACCGATGCGGCCGCGACGGTGGCCGCGCTCCCGCAGTCATTCATTCTGGCGCCGGGCGTCGGCGCCCAGGGCGCGACCCTGGCCGATGTCGCCGAGCGGATGCCGCAAGCTCGCGGCCGGGTGCTGCCCAGCGTTTCCCGCGCGATCCTGCGCGCCGGCGCCGATCCGGCTGCGCTGAAGCAGACCATCTGCCAGTTGCGTGACCAGGCCAAGGCGCTGCTCAGCGGATGAAATGATTGTTCAAAAGCTCCTCACTCAGGTTTAACAGGCGCTCAGGGCACAATGCTGGCGGTGCATTGATCGTTGTAGTGAGGAGTTGAGCATGGCCAGATCCGGGCTGTGGATCGCGTTGGCCCTGAGTCTGCCGGCCAACGCGCAGCTGGTGACCTACCAGGGCATCGCCTATGACCCCGACGAGGGCGATGTGCTCTATCGCGAAAGTCACTATTTGCTGCTTGACCCGGACGGACAGCCTGCCGAGCGGGTGGTGCTCTATCGCTGCCCCAAAGGCGAGCCCTTCGCCCGCAAGGTGATGCAGATGGGTGCCGATCAGCTGCGCCCCAGCTTCGAGATGACCGATGCCAGGCTCAACTATGTCGAGGGCCTGGATCGGCGTGAGAGCAACGCCCTGGTTTATGTGCAACGCGACGGTGAACGCGACAGCGAACTGCTCGAACTGGGCCAGCAGGCGGTGGCCGACGCCGGCTTTGATGCCTTCGTCCGCCAGAACTGGCAGCAGCTGCAGGCCGGCGAGCGGGTGCGCTTCGATTTTCTGGTGCCCAGTCGCCTGTCGGTGATGAGCTTCAAGGTCTACAAGCTGCGCGAAGACCTCATCGACGGTGCGCCGGCGAGCACCTTCAGCCTCAATCTGAGCGGCATCCTGGGCTGGTTCGTCTCCGGACTGGAAGTCAGCTACCGCGATCAGGATCAGGCCCTGCTGCGCTTTGAGGGACTGTCCAATGTGCGCGATCCGGAGGGCGACAACTACGTTGCACGGATCGAGTTCAAGGATCAGGACCGGCAGGAAGACGCCGATCCCGCGTTGCTGAGCGCGGCCCGCGAAGAGCCGCTGGTCTCGCAATGCGCACCCTGATTCACTCCGGCGGCGGCACCACTTCCGCTGTCGGTATCGGCAGCTGGGTGAGATCGATCAGCGCCTGAGCCAGCTCCTCGGCCACATCTTCCTGGAGAAAGTGCCCGCCGCCGGCGAGCGTGCGATGCGGCTGCCCGTGGGCGCCGGGAATCAGCTTCTGGAGGAAGGCATCGGCGCCGCGGGTGATCGGGTCGGAGTCGCTGAAGGCGGTCAAAAACGGCTTGCGCCACTGGGTCAGCGCCTCCCAGGCACGCCGGTTAGGCGCCGCTGCCGGATCGTCCGGTGAGGCCGGGACCAGTTGCGGGAAGGCCCGCGCGCCGGCCTTGTAGGACTCGTCAGGAAAAGGCGCGTCGTAGGCGGCGATTTCCGCCTCGCTCAATCCCTTCACCGTACCCCTGGCGACGATCCCACCCACCGGCAGCTCCGGCACGGTGGCGGCAAACTCGCGCCAGCGAAAGAAATCCTCGCCCAGGTTCTGGTCTCCGGTCGGCAGAAAGGTGTTGGCCGCAAGCACCCGATCGAAGCGGTCGCCCATCTCTGCCACCAGGCGCAGCCCGATCAGACCGCCCCAGTCCTGGCAGCACAGGTTGATCCCTTCCAGATCCAGCACCTCGACAAATCGGCTCATCCATTCGACATGCCGCTGGTAGCTGTAGTCGCCGACTTCGCAGGGCTTGTCGGAGCGACCAAAGCCGATCAGATCCGGCGCCACCACCCGATAGCCTGCCGCTACCAGCTTCGGGATCATCTTGCGGTAGAGGTAGCACCAGGACGGCTCGCCGTGGAGCAGCAGCAGGGTCACCCCATCTGTCGGCCCTTCGTCCAGATAGTGCAACCGCAGGCTGACCCCGCTCTGCGAGTCAATCAGGGTCAGATAGTGGGGCTCGAAGGGGAACCCCGGAAGGCTCTCGAATCGCTCATCGGGCGTGCGCAAAAGCTGCATGGAAAGCAAACCTGGGGGAGATCCTGCGAACGGTAGCAGACTCGACCTTTGCTGGCTTCGAAAGCACCCCTTCATCGCCATTTTCGATCACCGTTGTCCCTCAAATTGGGGACTTGCGTGTTTGCCTATGAGCCACCACGATCCCGGTGGCGCGCATTCTGGTGGTCTCCGCGGAGTTATTTCGCTCTTAACCCGCGGTCGTCTGGCGACGGTCAGACGGTCCGCGGACTTTCTTGCTGCCATGCCGAAGTCCCGGCTATTCGGGTTTTTCGCTATTGGAGCGTAGTCAGGGTCGCGTCCGGCCGCAATTGATGGTTTACCCGCAGCAGCTCATACGGGCAGGCGTCAGGTTTCATTCGCGGCTCAGGCCTACCACTGCGGGACTTGCCTAACGGCTGCTCCCTGACTGTCGGTGGATGGCGAGGAGGTGGGCGAGGCGAGGTTCGAGCAGTGTTGGCGCGCTTTCCTCTACCTCTTTGAGCCAGGTTTCGGCCGGCGCATCCTCTTCGAGCTCAAGGTAGACCGTCGCAGCATCAAGCAGAATGCCGATCCGGCGGGTGTCCTTCGGTGGCCATATATCACTGGCCAGGGGCACCAGTTCGGCAAAGATCGCTCGCGCGCCAGACCAATCGGCCTGGTTGATCCGGATACGAGCCTGCGCCCAGCTTTCGACCAGTCTCCTGGCCTGCGAGGCGGGATTGTCGGTGCCGCCCGGCCAGCTTCCCAGGGCGGCCATTTCCCGCGCGGCGAGATCAGCGTCGCCATGATCAAGCAGGGCGTGAACCCGTCTGACCAGCGTGCTGCGACGGATGGCTTGATCCCCTTGCGCCTGGCCGAATATCGTCGCAGCCTGCGCGAAGGTCTGTGCGCTGCCCAGCGAATTCCCTTCCAGTTGCTGGATTCGGGCCAGGCCGAGCAGACTGTAGGCGTAATCGATGTGCTCGCTTCCGACTGTTTCCCGACGGATTTCCAGGACCTCGTCGAGGAGCCGCCGGGCTTCGGCCAGCCGGCCTTGCTCTCGAACCACATTGGACAGATTGTTCAGGACCGTGGCTACCTCGTTGTGACGGGAGCCATAGACGCCACGATAGACCTCGATGATCTCGCGCATTGCCAGTTCCGCCGCAGCCAGATCCTGTCGACGAAAAGCTATCGCGGTCAGCGAGTTGAGCGCGGTGGCGCGCAACAGATGATAGCGACCGTAGCGCTTCTGGGTATCGGCGATGACCTCATTGAGTAAAACCTCGGCCTGGTCGAGTTCACCGCTTTCATCGAGCAAATCGGCATACAGACGACGCATCGCCAGCGTCATCAGATGGTCCCGACCGACCAGCTTCTCCGCCATCGCCATCGCTTCGGCAAGGGTGTCTTTGGCTGCGGCGGTTTCGCCGCGGCGGCGCTGCAGATTGGCGATTCGTTCCAACGCCCGGGCGACATCCAGATGGACATCGCCATGGCGTTCCCGCAGCAGCATCAGGGCGCGACTGGCGTGCGCTTGCGCTGCCTCGTTGTGGTCGCGCAGATTGTCGATCTTGGCCAGCGTCAGCAGAGTCTGGGCGCGCTCGGCTTGGCGTTCGCCGGGCGCCTGCTGCCAGAGCGTCAGGGCCTGCTCCGCCGCTGTTGCGGCGGCATCGTAGCGGCCCAACTCGGCCTGCAGATCAGCGCGTGTGGTCAACACCTGGGCCAGGGCGACGGGGTTTGAGTGGGCGTCGCGCTCACCCTCAGTCAGCACCCCCTCGGCCTGTTCGAAGCGCTGGCTGGCGATGAGCGCGCGAGCATAGTCGATCGCCAGCCGCGCCTGCTCCGGTGTCGAGAGCGCGTCGTTGGCGCGGGCCCTTTCCAGCCGCTCCAGTGCGTGCTGCGGGTCGCCGGTGGACAGCAGCAAGCGACCGAGGATGGCATTGAGTACGCCCTGCAGCGCCGGATCGCCACTCAACTCGCTATCCACCCGGGCTGCGCCCAGGTCGAGTAAGTCGCGCGCACGCAGCGCCCCAGCGTCGCCGCTTTCCGGATCAATCTCCTCGAACAATCCAACCAGAAAGGCGTCCACCGCTGCCGAGCGTCTGGCCGCGTCCTCGGCCCGGCGCGTCTGGGCCAGTGAGATCACCAGGGCGAACAGCAGGCCGACAAAGCTCAGACTCACCAGCGCGACCCCGGCGCGGTGACGGGAGACGAATTTGCCGACCCGATATCCGACCGTGTCCGGGCGCGCGCTGATCGGGCGCCCGTCCAGATAGTGTTCCAGATCCTTGGCGAAGGCCTCGACCGAGGGATAGCGCTCGGCAGGGTGCTTCTTCAGCGCCTTCAGCACCACCGTTTCCAGATCGCCGCTGATGCTCTGGCGCAACTCGCCCAGGCTGACGCCGCGCAGCTCGGCCAGAACCTCGGCTTTGCCCTCCGCCGGGTCCGACAGCGACAGCGATGGCCGCCGCGGTTCGCTGTCCAGGATCGCCTGCTCCAATGCGTGTCCGCCAGCGCTCCTGACCAGATAGGGCAACCGACCGGTGATCAGTTCGTAGAGCAGCACGCCTAGCGAGTAGATGTCGGTGGCGGTGGTGATGGTTTCGTTGCGCACCTGTTCGGGGGCCGCATAGCGCGGCGTCATCGCCTGATCCTCCGGCCGGGTCAGCTCCGCCACACCCATCAGATCGGGGTGGAGCAGTTTGGCAATGCCGAAATCCAGCAGCTGAACCATGCGCTCGGCGGTGACCAGGATATTGGACGGTTTCAGGTCGCGGTGGACCACCAGACGCTGATGGGCGTGCTGCACCGCTCGGCAGACCTGCAGGAACAGCCGCAGGCGTGCCACCACGTCCAGATGCAGCTGATCGCAGTAGCTGGTGATCGGTTCTCCGTCCACATACTCCATGACGAAATAGGGGCGCCCGTCCGGCGCCAACCCGCCGTCCAGCAGCTTGGCGATATTGGGGTGCGACAGCGACGCCAGGATCTGCCGCTCGCGCAGGAATCGGGCCTGAATCGCCTCGCTCTCCAGCCCGGCACTGATCAGCTTGAGCGCCACGGTGCGCTGGAACTGGCCGTCGGCGCGCTGCGCCAGCCACACCGTCCCCATCCCGCCGCGACCCAACTGGCGCACCAGCGAATAGTGTCCCAGCTGAGTCCCCGCCCCGGCCTGAAACTGGCCTGCCGTTTTCGCAAGCAGGCGCTCCAGGTCCAGTGGGCGAATGGTCTTGCCGTGCAAGGCGTGATCGTGCGCCAGCAGCTCATTCAGCGCCTCGGCCAGGAGCGGTTCGGCGCCGCATTCGCGCACGATGTATTCCTGCTGCTGTTCCTGCGGCAGCGCGCAGGCCGCCTCAAACAGGATCTGCAGACGCGCCATTTCGGTCGCCGAAAAGGCTGCAAGTCGGGGAGAGAGACTGTCCTGGACCAGCTTGGTAATGGGTTGCGCGCCGGGATCATCTGCGACAGCGGGCAGAACTGGCATTGAGGGCGCGTCGGGCAGGGTCACCTCTTCCAGCTCGCGCAGCTTGACCAGGGCCAGCGCGCGCGCCTCCAGATTCTCTCCCAGCTGTTCGGCGAGAAAGCCAGGGCGCTGCTCCGGCGGCAGACTCAGCGCCTGTCGAACGATGGAATCGAGACGGTCCTCAGCCATTCGCAACGTTGCCCGAGAGATACTAGTGTGGTGTCCTGCTGATCACTGGAATGATTTTCGCGACTGCTATGCCTGGACACGCAGACAGGTTAGCAGCACAGACTCGGGTAGGGGCTTCGCCGGCCACTGCCACTATCATCCGTCACAACTAGTTCGACGTGGTCACTATGAGCCGATCAACCAGCGCCGCCCGTCAGCACCCCGCCGCCCCGCGCTTTGTGGCCGACCAGAAGGTCGAGTTGAGCCGGGTGGTGGCCGCGTTGGTCGAAGATCAGATGCTTTCCGCTGAAGGGGCCAACCAGATTCGCAGCACCGGCAGCGGCGGCAAGGTGGACCTCAACCCGCTGGTGCTTATCGCCAATCTGAAACTGCCGCATGCAACCGATCCGGGCAAGAAGCTGACCCTGGAACTGCTCAGCGAGTGGCTGGCCAGGCAGGCCCATCTGCCCTACATCAAGCTCGACCCGATGAAGATCGACATGAGCAAGGTGACCGACGTGATCGGCCATGCCTACGCTCAGCGTTACAAGATCCTGCCGATCGAGGTGAATGACTACGAAGTCGTGTTTGCCACCAGCGAACCTTTCGTCACTTCCTGGGTGCCTGATCTGCAGCATCTGCTGCGCCGGGAAATTCGCCGGGTGGTCGCCAATCCACTGGATGTGCATCGCTTCCTGATGGACTTCTACGGGGTGACCCGTTCGGTGCGCAAGGCCAAGGACGCTCAGGACCAGAGCAACGACGCCACCGGCAAGATCATCAACTTCGAACAGCTGCTGGAACTGGGCAAGAGCGGCAACGTCGGCGCCGACGATCAGCACATCGTGCACATCGTCGACTGGCTGCTGCAGTTCGCCTTCGAGCAGCGCGCCAGCGACATCCATCTGGAGCCGCGCAGGGATATCAGCCCGGTGCGCTTCCGGATTGATGGGGTGATGCACCGGGTATTCGAGTTGCCGACGCCGGTGATGGTGGCGGTGACTTCGCGGATCAAGATTCTCGGGCGCATGGATCTGGCGGAAAAGCGGCGGCCCCAGGACGGCCGGATCAAGACCCTGAGCCCCACCGGCCGCGAGGTGGAGATGCGTCTTTCGACCATGCCCACCGCCTTCGGCGAGAAGGTGGTAATGCGCATCTTCGACCCGGATATCGTGGTCAAGGACTTCAAGGCGCTAGGCTTCAACGAGCGCGAGGCCAAGATCTGGCTGGAGTTGATCGACCGTCCCCACGGCATCGTGCTGGTAACCGGACCGACCGGATCCGGCAAGACCACCACGCTCTACTCGACGCTGAAGTTTCTGGCGAGACCCGAGCTGAACGTTTGCACGGTCGAAGACCCGATCGAGATGGTCACCCCGGACTTCAACCAGATGCAGGTGCAGCCGCAGCTGGATCTCGGTTTTGCGGAAGGAGTCCGGACCCTGTTGCGACAGGATCCGGACATCATCATGGTCGGCGAAATACGCGACCTCAGCACCGCGCAGATGGCAATCCAGGCCTCGCTCACCGGGCATCTGGTGCTCTCCACCCTGCACACCAATGATGCGCCCAGCGCAATCTCCCGCTTGCTGGACCTGGGCGTTCCGCACTACCTGTTGCACAGCACCCTGACCGGGATCATGGCGCAGCGTCTGGTGCGTACCCTGTGTGCGCACTGCAAGACACC
>JAGRJL010000272.1 GCA_020442775.1 Lysobacterales bacterium
TTGAAACCGTAGGTGGTCCAGATTTGCGCCTCATGGCGGGCATCGCTGATGTCCTGCGACAGCTGGCTCTCCGCGCTGAAAGCGCTGCCGCTGAAGGCAATCGCGACGGCGGCGGCAAGACTGCGGATGGTTTGGCTTTTCATCAGTTCCTCCTTTCGGTGTTGACGGGATGACGCGATCCGGGGGGGCCGAATGCGTCGCCTGCCAGGAGGAATTCAAGTTGCGTGCCACAAGCCCGGATCGGCGCTCCGATGCGGTTTCGTGGGTATACGCCGCAACTGCAGGTTTGCCGGGGCATTGCGGATTGCACGCCGGCGCAAGCGCAAGGCTTGCAGCCTGCAATCGACTCGGGTGCTCGCTTCAGCGCGCCCCGGCGAAGCAGCGGGGATGGCTAACCCTCTGGCTCGGGCTCGCGCTCGAAAGCCGGAACCACGTTGACGTCTTCGCGGTATTGGCGGGTCTGGTAGGGGCGATCGGGGGGCGGGGTGTCGGTATAGTTCCAGCGACCCTGATCATCCTGCCAGGCATAGATCTTGGGACCGCTGGGAACCTGCGTGCCGGCTGCCGGTTGCGCGGGATCAGCGGGCGATTCGGCACCGATGGTCGCGATCAGTTCACCGGGCACCCATTGATAAACCGAAGGCGGCACGCTGGCCGGCTGCCAGCGCAGCATCGCCAGCAACCCCCCCAGCGCGATGATCAAGATCAGGAACAGCCAGCCCAGCGCGCGCATGGCCCCGGCCCGATCGACTATCCGGCTCCAGTGGCAGGGGTGCAGAACATCTCCACCCGCTTTTCTTCAGTGACCTGAAGGACTTCGCGTTCCTCGGTCCCCAGCGTTCGCAAAGAGCCATCCTCCTGCTCCACCTGGACCGTGGGGTTGTTCTTCAACGTGGTCAGGTTGCGCTGTGCCTGCTCACAGGCCGCCAATCGCTGGGCAGCCGGGCCATCGGCGGCCTCTTCGGGCGGCGGCGGGGGCGGCGGTGCCTTGCGCAGCGTCATCGATTCGGCCTGCTCGCCCTCGGGTGGGGTCTTGGAGTAATGCACCGTTCCGGATTCGTCGGTCCATTTGTAGAGCTGCTCTGCAGCCCAGCCTGAACTGCTGGCCATGGCCAAAATCAATCCGACCGTTACTGCCTTCATCACCCACTCCCGTTTGAATCTGGTCAATTTATCAAGGATGCGCCCGCCATCGGGCAAGGGCAAGCTGAATCCATCGCAGTTTGACGCTTCGCGCAGCTACAGCCGGGCACCGCGGCGTGCGCCGCGCAACGCTCGCCATGATCAACGTCCCATGAAACCGCTGGCCGGTTTCGATCCCGACCACGCGCATCGGCGGGCAGCGCTTCGGGTTGCCGCAGACAGGCTACAATGTCGACCTTGCCATTTGGCCACAGGTCTGTGATGGGTGATTCAGTAGAACAGCGGATGCGGCGCTCCGGGGCGATCTACCTGCTCCCCAATCTGTTCACCACTGGTGCCATGTTTGCCGGTTTCTACGCGATTGTTGCCGGCTTCAATGGTCAGTTCGTCACTGCTGCGATCGCCGTTTTCGTGGCCGGGCTGCTGGACGGCCTCGACGGCCGGGTAGCGCGGATGACCAACACCCAAAGTGAGTTCGGCACCCAGTACGACAGTCTGTCGGACATGGTGAGTTTCGGGCTTGCGCCGGCCTTGGTGCTTTACAGCTGGTCGCTGTCGGGGCTGAAGGCCTATGGCGACTTCTGGGGCAAGGTGGGCTGGTTGGTCGCCTTCGTCTATGCCGCCTGCGCGGCCCTGCGCCTGGCCCGCTTCAATACCAATGTCGGCAAGGTCGACAAGCACTTTTTTCAGGGGCTGGCCAGCCCGGCGGCGGCCGGCACGCTGATGGCGCTGGTCTGGGCAGTGGAGGATTTCGGCGGCGACCGGCGCGCGCTGATCTGGCTCACGCCGCTGCTCACCACCGCGCTGGCGCTGGCGATGGTGACCCGACTGCCCTACTACAGCTTCAAGGTTTGGCCGGAACGGGTGCGCTTTTTGTGGATCCTGGTCGCGGTAGTCGCGCTGGCGTTGCTGGCCGCCCACCCGCCCAACGTGCTGCTCACGCTTTCTCTCATGTACGCCGCTTCGGGGCCGAGCATGTGGCTGTGGCGCAGGCTACGCCGACAGCAGCGACGGCGCATCTGGGAGGACAGCTCAACGCCCGGCCAGGACGCAGCGACTGATGCTCCCGCTGCACCGAACAGCGCGAACAACGAATCATGAGCTCAGCCGCTACCGCGCGCGCGAATCAGGGCATCGGTTCGGATGAAGTCGCGGTGCTGGCCGATTTCAGTCAGGCCTTTGCCACCACACTGGATGTGACCCAGACGGTTCGTCAGGCGGTCGAGCAGATTGCTGCGCACATGAACGCCGAAGCCGCGGCACTGTTTCTGATTGACGGGCCCAAGGGTGAGCTGGTCTGCCGCGCCTGCTTTGGCCCGGTGGACGTCACCGGACTGCGGGTCCCACAGGGACGCGGCATCGTCGGCCGCTCGATCAAGCAGAACAAGGTGCAGCTGGTTCAGAACGTCGAAACCGATGCTGATCACGCGGGCGATGTGGGGGGATTCGTCACCCGCTCGATCCTGTGCGCACCGCTGACCACCGGCGAAGGCGCCATCGGTGCCCTGCAGGTGCTCAACAAGCGCGGCGGCGAGCTGTTCAACAGCCATGATCGCGACATCCTCAGACTACTTGCGGTCCCAACGACATTGGCCCTGTCCAATGCCCGATTGGCCGAAGACCTGATGGAGCAGGAGCGCATTCGCCGTGAGTTCCAGCTCGCCCGGCAAATGCAGAAGGACCTGCTGCCCAGGCGCGAGAAGGATTGCCCTGTGGTCGGTATCAATATGCCGGCCAGGGAGATTTCCGGTGATTTCTATGATCACTTCCAGCTCGCCGATGGCCGAATCGCCTTCTGTGTCGGAGATGTTTCCGGCAAGGGGATGGATGCTGCGCTGCTGATGGTGCGCGCTTCTTCGCTGCTGCGCTGGGCCGGCAAGGAGGGCACGCCGCCGGACCTGTGGTTGAAGCGGGTCAACGACGAGATCTGCACCACGGTGACCGGGGGCCGCTTCGTCTGCGTGCTGGCTGGGTATTACGACCCGGTCAGCGGAATGCTGGAGTGGTCCAATGGCGGGCTGCCGCCGCTGCTGCTGCGGCATCCGGGGGGTCAGTACCGGCAGGTGATCGCCGATGGTCCACCGCTGGGCATCGTCCCAGGCATCGCTTATCCCAGCAATCGCGCCTTTCTCGGCAACGGCAGCGCGTATATCTATTCCGACGGCGCCACCGATGTGCGCGGCGAGAAGGGCGAGCCGATCGGCATCGAGGGCTTTCAGTCGCTGATTGACGGTCTGGTTGATCTGAGTCCGCGAGCGCGGCTGCGCGGTCTGGTCTCGCAGCTGCGACACATGAAGCTGGCCGACGACACCACCCTGATGCTGGTTGAGGACCTCAGCACCCAGGCGCACTATCTCGGCGGGATCAGCATCCACTGCGACGCCGAGTGCCTGCGTCTGGTCAGAAAGACCGTTGACAAGCAGCTGCGCGAACTGGCGGTACCGGTGGAAGTGCGCCAGCGGCTGGTGCTGGCGATTGACGAGGCCACGGCCAATGTCATTCGCCACGCCTACAAGGGCGATCCTGGCGGGCGCATGAGCCTGGACATCTGGCGCCGCGGCGAAGCGCTGGAATTCGTGCTGCGTGACTGGGCTGAGGCGATCAACAAGGAGGCGATCAAGCCGCGCGACTTGAGTCATTGCCGACCCGGAGGGCTGGGCGTCAACCTGATCGACATGGTGATGGATTCCTGGGGGTTCGAGCAGCCTGAGTCCGGCAACGGCAACGTCCTGCGGATGATCAAGCATCTGGAATTCAGGCCCGAATCCAACCTCAACTGAGTAATTGCTTAGAATGGTAGGCCCGCACGGGGCGGCGGGGACACGGCGGTATCCCAAGGAGAGTGGGGAATGGCGGAAAAGAACGGTTGCACTACCGTCGAAGAAGGCGGTTTCCAGGTAGTCAAGGTACAGGGGGAAGTCGACCTGTCCTGGTCACAGAAGCTGCGCAAGTCGATTCTCGACGCGCTCGGCAAGAGCCAGAAGGTGGCGGTGGACCTGTCGCAGGTCACCTATATCGATTCCTCCGGGATTGCTGCGCTGGTAGAAGGCTTCCAGAGCGCGCGCGGCAAGGGTCAGCATTTTTCTCTGGTGTCGGTCAGCCAGCCGGTGATTGCGGTGCTGGAACTGGCTCGTCTGGACCGGGTGTTCCCGATCTTCGAATCGCTGGACCTGGCGGCGCAGAGCTGATGATGTGGGTGAGCGCGAGCAGCCTGTACCCGCGCTGCGAAGGACATCGCTAGCGATGTCGCTGAACTCCGTTCACCGGGTAGTTTCGGAACTGGGCCGGGTCAGCCTGGCGCGCATTGAGGAACTGGGCTACATCGGTTCATTGCTGGCGGAAAGCCTGTTCTTTCTGGTCCTGGGACCACGCCGCGGGCAGCCGGTACGCTGGCACCAGATACTCCACCAGATGCGCCAGATCGGGGCCGATGCGATACCCATCGTTGCCCTGTTGTCGATGGTGATCGGGCTGAGTCTGGCGATCAACGGCATCGCTCAGCTCAAGGCTTTCGGTGCCGAGAGCGCGATCGTGATCGGTGTCGCCCTGGGCGTCACCCGTGAATTTGGCCCCCTGATCACTGGCATTGTCGTCGCCGGCCGCACCGCTTCGGCGCTGGCGGCAAGGCTGGGCTCGATGGTGGTCTCCCAGGAGGTGGACGCGCTGCGGGTGATCGGGGTGGAGCCAGCGCGCTATCTGGCGGCGCCGCCCTTGATTGCCGCCATCGTGATGCTGCCGTGCCTCACCCTGGTGTCAGATTTCTTTGCCATTCTGGGCGGCGGGCTGTTTAGCGCCGGGCCGCTGGATATCAGCCTGTACAGCTATTTCCATCAGTCGCTGGAAGCCCTGGAGCCCTGGGATGTGATGCAGGGATTGATCAAGGGTCTGGTGTTCGGTGTGCTGATCGTGCTGATCGGCGTGGGTACGGGCTTTTCGGTCACCGGCGGCGCGGAAGGCGTGGGCAAGGCAACCACGCGAGCCGTGGTGATGTCGATCTGTGCGATCCTGATCGCCGACATGATTTTCAGCTTCTTCCTCAATCGTTGACCACCCGTTGAATCGAGGTAACACGCAGCAGCCAGCCAATGAGTGAGCAGAGCATTGAACCGGTAATTGATGTGCGGAATCTGGTGACCTACTACGGTCCCCGGAAGATCCTTGATGACGTCGATTTCGTGGTCAATCCCGGCGAGATTCGGGTGATCATGGGTGGTTCGGGCTCGGGCAAGAGCACCCTGATGCGCCATCTGCTGGGGCTGCATATCCCGCGTTCAGGGGTGATCAAGCTGTTGGGCAGGGATATCGCCAAGATGGACCCGCGTGAGGGCATGGCCTTCAGACGCGAGATTGGCGTTTCCTTCCAGGGCGGCGCGCTCTTTACTTCAATGAGCGTTGGCGAAAATGTCGCACTGCCGCTGCGAGAACATTTCAAGCTGGATGAGAACACCATCCGGATCATGACCCGGCTGAAGCTGGAGGTGGTCAATCTGGGCGGCTTCCAGGACCTGATGCCCAGCCAGCTGTCCGGCGGGATGATCAAGCGCGCGGCGCTGGCGCGGGCCATCGTGATGGACCCAAAACTGCTGTTTTTCGATGAACCCTCGGCCGGGCTGGATCCGGTCGTGTCGGCCGAACTGGACGAGCTGATCCTGAAGCTGCGCGACGCCATGCGGATGAGCATAGTGGTGGTCACCCATGAATTGGACAGCGCATTCAAGATCGCCGACAAGATTACCGTGCTCGACCAGGGCAGCGTGTTGATGACCGGGACGGTTGCCGAGGTGAAGGCCAGTCCCAATCAGCGAATTCAGGACCTGCTGAATCGGCGTCCGCGCGATCAGGAGGTGGATGTGGACGAGTACTTGCGGCGACTCACCGGCGCGGGGGAGGCTTAGCGCCGGGTGTGGCGGCTTGCTGGCTGGGCGGTCCCTGACCGTTTCGCCTTTCGATACTATAGACACGAAGGCTCCCCGGGGGAGCGGGAAGAAATGCCTTGAAACGCGACAACGTCAATTATTTCATGGTGGGGCTGCTGGTACTGGTCGCTCTGTTCCTGATGCTGGGATCGCTCTACGTGATCACCGGTCGTTCGGGTCCGACCGATCAGTACGTGGTGCGCTACAGCGATGTTTCCGGACTCGGATACGGCAGTGCGGTGTACTACCAGGGTTTCCGGGTCGGTCAGGTCGAATCGGTGATGCCGGAGCAGGAGAACGGGAAGACCCGATTCAAGGTCGAGTTCTCGGTCGCCAAGGACTGGCAGATCCCCAAGGATTCGGTCGCGGCATTACTGTCCAGCGGCCTGCTGTCGGACGTCTACATCGGAATCCGCGAGGGTGCAGAGACCGCGATGCTGGCGCCAGGCGAGGAAATTGCCGGCCGCGATGGCGGTGACATTTTCGCCGCGGTGGGGGAGCTGGCCGGCGAGGTGACCCATCTGACCCGCGACAAGTTGACCCCGCTGGTGGAGAAACTGGGCAAGCGTCTGGACAACTTCTCGGGCACCTTGGAGAAGAGCACTCCGGAACTTTTGGATGAGGCCCAGGCACTGCTGGGTCGGCTCAACGACGGTGCCGAGTCGATCAAGCAGATCCTCGGTCCGGATAATCAAGGGCGACTGGAAACCATTTTGGAACAATCGGCGGCCAGCGCCGGCAATCTGCGCGAACTCACTGCGGAGTTGAGCGGGACCCGGCAACGACTGGACACCATCCTGGATGACCTGGGCAGCACGGTGACCAAGTCAACGCCTGACGTCGAGCAGGCGATTGCCGATCTCCGGGTAACGCTTTCATCGGTCGCGCAGCGGATCGATGCAATCACTTACAACCTCGAGTCGGCCAGCCGCCATGTCGACGAGTTCAGCCGAGAGATCCGCAAGTCGCCGAATCGGCTGCTGTTCTCACCAGACGCCGACCCGGTGAAGGACTAATCATGAAAGGACGCTCACTGGCGCCACGGATGCTGCTGTTGATCACCCTGCTTGCAGGGCTGCTGATTGGCTGCAGCGCACCCGCACCGCTGCCCGATTTCCGCTACTACCGGCTCTCTCCCGCGACTGCCACGACTGCGCTGGAGCAGCCTGCCCTGTCGGCCCCGCTGGTGGTCAATGGCGTCCAGGCCGATGGGGTCCACGGAGAACGGCCGATTCTGTACGCCACCGACCCTGACAGCCTGCGGATCTCGCAATACCACTATCAGGTCTGGAATGATCCGCCGCCATCGCTGGTTCAGCGACGCGCACTGCAGCTTTTCGACGCGCGCAATATCGCACCCCTGGTGACCAATCGGCTGGATCCGCGCATTGAGGCCTATCGGGTGAGCATTCGGCTCAACCGGTTCGAGGTCATTCGCGTTGACGGCGTGAATCGCGAAGTGGTCGCCGGGATGCGCATCCGCGCCGATTTTGACGGCAGCCGGCTGCCGCTGATGGAGAAGCAATACACCCTGCGGCGAGCCGCTGAGGGCGAAAGTCTGACCTCTGGGACTGCCGAACTCAGCGTGGCGGTGGACGAGATTCTGCTCAAGTTTGCCGATGACCTGGTGGCCGCGGACGCCGCCCGTCGCCAATAGCGCTCGTTAAGCAGATGACTGCGTGGTCACAATCTCAGCGCGCGGTCCTGCGCGAGATGGATATTCCGCTGCTGCGCCTTCGCGGCGATTCCGAGGAGGATTCGCTGGACTATGGCGAAGTGGAGGCGCTGATCGCGCAACCAGATTTCCGGGGCTGGGGGCTGAGTGGTAATCCGGAGGTGCTTGCGTTGGTTGAAGCGACGCGCTGGTATCGTCAATTTCGGCAGTTTCTTGGGCGGACAGCCTTCGACTTGACCGCGTCTGGTTCCCAGGCCAGCCTGCACTTGCCCGGATCGCCGCCGATGCTGCTCTCAGAATCGGTGCCCAGCGCTGAACAGAAGCGCATGATTTTCCGATGTGCACTGGAAACCCTCAGCGTTCGGCGCTGATGCGACGGAATTCGGCCCTGCGCTCACGGTCTGGTGATGTCGCGGTTGGCAGGCAGGCATGAGTCTTGCCGCCAAGCCGCCGCTGGCACGGCTGCGGGCCGCCGCTCAGGCCGACCTCTCCGCGGTGGTGAAGGTGGAACAGGCCAACTACGAATTCCCATGGACCCTGGGCATGTTTCGCGACTGTCTTGCGGCGGGATATGAGCTATGGCTGCTCGAGCGCGATGACGATTTGTTGGGCTACGGGGTTTTGTCGGCGGCGGGCGGAGAGGCTCACCTGCTGAATCTGTGCATTGCCGACGTACACCAGCGCCAGGGTCATGCGCGGCGACTGCTCGCGCGCTTGATCGATCTTGCCCGCTGGCATCATGCCGAGCGCATGTTTCTGGAAGTTCGCCCGAGCAATCCGCGGGCGCTGGATCTGTATCTGAGCTTTGGATTCTCCGAGGTGGGTAGACGTCCGGGTTACTACCCGGCTCGTCAAGGCCGCGAGGATGCGATCGTGATGGCGCTGCAGTTGGCGGTCAACGAGCGCTGGCCGCCTGAGTGAGCACGGGATCCGAGCTTTCCCCTTAGTCTGGCGTTGGCCATCCGTAGTGCGGGATCGCGCCTGGTTCGCTGCGGCCCAGTTCGGCGCAGAGCGAGCGCTGGAGCAATTCGGCTCTTTGCTGCAGCAGTGGCGCCGCCGACGCTACCCGCGGCTGGCCAATCACCGGATCTGGCCAGAGTGGATCGGTCTGGTTGCGACCAATGACGTGCCAATGCTGCTGGGCCACCACGTTGCCGAAGCTGGCCAGGTTGATCTTGCCAACCTGAGGCAGCCGGCTGATTGCGGCAGCAGTAGCTCGAACCGCTTTGATCAGCGCGCTCGCGGCAGCATCATCCATGCTGTGAAACTCGATCTGCGTGGTGATCGGCATGACCACGCACCAGGGCCAACGAGATTCGTCACGGAGCAATATGAGCCGCTGCGAGTCGGCCCAAAGGGGCACCGTCTCGACCGCAATTCGCGGGTCCAGATCGAAGCTCATGAACCTTTGAGACTCTCATTGAGAAAGCTCAGCGAACGCCTTTTGGCCAGCGCCGCGGCGTCGGGATCGCCGTGCGCATCTTCCAGCCGATTGAAGGCATGACCCGCATCGTAGGTGTAAAGCGGCACCGTGGGAAAATGGCGAGCGGTTCTTTCAACGCTGGTCATCGGAATCAGCGGGTCGCGTTGGCCGAAGTGGAACTGCAGGGGTGCCTGCGGACGCTCATGGACGAATTGCTCGACCAATCGTCCGTAGTAGCTGATCGCCGGAATGCCCAAGCGCGTCGCCGACAGGAATGCGACCGCGCCGCCCCAGCAATAGCCGATCACGGCGACGGATTCGGTCGCGGCCTGCGCATGACGGGTTGCGCCGACAATTCGCATCGCGTTGTCCATCCCCAGCGCCGCAACCAGTTCGCGACCACGCTGCGTATCCTCGTCACTGTAGCCAAGCTCGATACCGGTCTCCACCAGATCAAAAAAACTTGGTGCGATGGTGGTGAAGCCGTCGGCGGCGTAGTCGGCGCAGACTCGGCGAATGTGGGCGTTTACCCCGTAAATCTCCTGGACAATGATCAGGGTGCCCCGCGGATTTGAAGCTTCTTTGCGCCAACCGCGCACTGACTGGCCCGATTCAAGCGCAATCTGTATCCATTGCCCTTCAGACGATTCGCCCATTTCCTGACCATATTCCCAGGCACATGGCGCGGCAGTCTAGTCACTGCGCTCATTGCCTGGCAATCGCGCGAGTGAGCGACCGCTGGTACGCACGGCGCTATACTCGCGCACCCGAATGTCGTGAGTCGCCATGTCTACGCCCACATCAGCTGACCCTAAAGTGGGATTCGTCTCTTTGGGTTGTCCGAAAGCCCTGGTCGATTCAGAACGGATACTGACCCAACTGCGTGCAGAGGGTTATAGGGTGGTTCCCGAATATGCCAACGCTGACGTGGTGGTGGTCAACACCTGTGGCTTCATCGACAGCGCGGTCGAGGAGTCGCTGGAGGCCATCGGCGAGGCCATGGCCGAGAACGGCAAGGTGGTGGTGACGGGTTGCCTGGGCAAACGAGCGGATCTGATCAGCGATCGCTTTCCGGAGGTGCTGTCGATCTCCGGCCCGCAGGATTACAACAGCGTGATGAAGGCGATACATGCGCAGGTCCCGCCCAAGCATGACCCCTTCTTCGATCTGCTGCCGCCGCAGGGGGTGAAGCTCACACCGCGTCATTACGCTTATTTGAAGATCTCGGAGGGCTGCAATCATCGCTGCAGCTTCTGCATCATCCCCTCAATGCGCGGTGATCTGCGCAGTCGGCCGGTGAATGAAGTACTCGCGGAAGCGGAGCGTCTGGTGCGATCGGGGGTCAAAGAGCTTCTGGTCGTTTCTCAGGACACCAGCGCATACGGAGTCGATCAGCGCTACGCCAGTTATCCGTGGAAGGGGCGGCAGGTGGAAACGCGAATGACCGGTTTGGTGCGCGAGTTGGGGGAATTCGGCGCGTGGGTCCGCTTGCATTATGTGTATCCCTATCCCTACGTCGATCAGGTCATCCCGATGATGGCTGAGGGCCGCGTGCTCCCCTATCTGGATATTCCCTTCCAGCACGCCAGTCCCAGCGTACTCAAGGCGATGAAGCGACCCGCCCATGCGGAGAAGGTGCTGGACCGGCTCAAGGCATGGCGTGAGCAGTGCCCCAGCCTGACCATCCGCAGCACCTTCATTGTTGGTTTCCCGGGCGAAACCGAAGCAGACTTCCAGACGTTACTGGAATTCCTCGAGGAAGCTCAGTTGGATCGCGTTGGCTGCTTCACCTACTCACCGGTGGAAGGCGCGACTGCCAACTCGCTGGCTGACCCGGTACCCGCTGAACTGGCCCAGGAGCGCTTCGAGCGCTTCATGGAACTGCAGTCGGCGATCAGCGAGCAGCGCCTCCGATCCAGAATTGGCGGGGTTGAGCCAGTCTTGATTGACGAGATTGATGCCGACGGCGCGCTCGGCCGCTCGCGCAGCGACGCGCCGGAGATCGACGGCGTGGTTCGGGTACATGACGGCCACGGGCTCATGCCGGGTCAGATAGTTGAGGTGCGCATTGATCAGAGTGATGCGCATGACCTGGCCGGTCATCTGGCTGAAGGCCGGTAGGCCTGAGCCGTCTGCGGCTAGCCGTGCACGTGGTCTTCAGGAGTTCCCGGGGTCAGCGAAAGGGCACGATCTCCGAGCATTCGAGGACCATTCTCGCACCGTCTGCCGCGGCGACTTGGATGCGGTCAGTCGCATGTTGACGATTGAATCCGACGATCTGAGCGCCGACCGGGCGGTCGAGCTCCGCCTGGGAAAAATGTGCTGAGCCTACGCGGGATCTCGTCTACTCGCCGCAGTTCGCGCACCTCGCGGTCATCTGCCTGATCCTCTCAGTCTCTTCAGTGATCGGACCGGCGCGCAAACCCGGGTCACGCGCTGCTTGCCAAGCCAAGCGCCTGATCGTCTCGGCCGCCACCGAGTCGATCGCCGCCCATTGCAGACTGCCCTCGTTCTGTTGCTCGAGCAGCATCCGAACCGCCAGTTCCAGTGTCGTCGGGGATTAGTTCTCTGACTTTCTCGTTTCCGAATGCTCTCAAAGCAAACAGTCTTGGGGGAAAGCCGGGGCGACTCAAACCATCAGCCGATGAATGCCAGAGCAAAATCTCCAAGCGGAACGCTTACGTTCTGCGTACGCATGGCCTGATCGAGATACCTAGCGAACTCGGTCCGCGCTTACGCGATCGCCGAAAAAGGCGAACACCCGACCAGCTGGATAGCTGATCGGGTGTTCTGTGTAGGTCCCTGGCAGTGACCTACTCTCGCATGGGCTTGCCACACTACCATTGGCGCAGGTGCGTTTCACTTCCGAGTTCGGGATGGGATCGGGTGGGACCACACCGCTATGGCCGCCAGGGAAAACTTTTATCCGTGCGGGTTTAGTCGCACAGGAGAAGGGTAGCTGAAGGGGAATTTTCTGTACGGACGTGCCGTAAGAGGGTTGTGGGTTATATGGTCAAGCCTTCGAGCGATTAGTACGCGTTAGCTCAACGTGTTGCCACGCTTACACACCGCGCCTATCAACCAGGTAGTCTACCTGGGCTCTTATCCTCTCAAGGAGGGAGAGATCTCATCTTGGGGCGTGCTTCCCGCTTAGATGCTTTCAGCGGTTATCACTTCCGAACATAGCTACCGGGCAGTGCCATTGGCATGACAACCCGAACACCAGCGGTTCGTCCACTCCGGTCCTCTCGTACTAGGAGCAGCCCCTCTCAAACTTACAACGCCCACGGCAGATAGGGACCAAACTGTCTCACGACGTTTTAAACCCAGCTCACGTAC
>JAGRJL010000273.1 GCA_020442775.1 Lysobacterales bacterium
CGCTGCAGAACGTGCCCTTCGAGCAGAGCTACCCCCGTTGGCTGGCGAATTTTCGCGTCGGAAAGGTGATCTGCGGCCTGGTCAAGGACTTTCCCGAAAGCGAAAGGGAGTTGCTGGAAAGTCAGTCCATCCAGAGTCTGATGGTGGTGCCGATCATGCTCGAGGGCAAGCCGTGGGGCTTTCTCGGCTTTGATTCGGTGCACGAAGCCAGACTATGGAGCCCCGCTGAGGAACAGGTGCTGCAGATTGCGGCATTGGGTCTGGGCGCGGCGATCGTCCAGGCGCGCAGCGTGGCCGAACTCCGGGCCGAACAGCAGCGCCTGCGGCTGACCCTGCAGGCCGCCGGCGCTGATGCCTGGCAGTGGGATGGTGAGCCCGAGCTGACCAGACCGAATCCCGGATCAGGCGCAGTTGAGGGCGCAGCGGCCGGCGAGCAGATTCATCCCGCCGATGCGGAGGCGGTCAGGACCGCGGTTGAACGCTCGCTGCGAGAGAGCAGGGCATTGGACATCGAGTACCGAGTCCGCACTGCGGGCGGCAAGGAGCGCTGGCTGCACGTGCTGGGCAACCGGCACGCCCAGTCCATCGGATCGCATGCGGAGTTGATCGGGATTGCGCTGGACGTGACCGAGAAGCGACAAACCGAAGACCGCTTGCGGCTGTCGACGGCGGTCATTGAAGCGACCCGCGATGGTGTCCTGGTCACTGACCTGCAGCCCAGGATCGTGAGCGCCAACCGCGCCTTCTGTGAGATCAGCGGCTACGATCAATCCGCGCTCAAGGGTCGCGAACCTGGCCTGCTGGACGCCGGCCGGCACCCGGCAAGCTTCCTTGAGCAACTGGTGCAGACGGTGCTTGCCAGCGGTCGCTGGCAGGGAGAGCTGTGGTTGCGCTGCCGCAATGGGGCGGTGCGCCCGCTGTGGACCACGATCAATGCGGTCCAGGATCCCTATGGCAAGACCACCCACTATGCGGCCGTGCTGACCGACGTCTCCCGGCTCAAGCAGACCGAGGACCGACTGCAGCGCCTGGCTCACTATGACCCCTTGACCGAGCTGCCCAACCGGCTGCTGGTGCAGTCGCGGCTGGACCATTTGCTGTCGCGCGCCGCGCCGGGTGATCGGATGGCCTTGCTGTTTGTGGACATTGACGGCTTCAAGATGGTCAATGACAGTCTCGGTCACGCAATCGGGGATTCGCTGCTGACCAGCATCGCACGCCGCTTCGGCGCGCAGCTGGGTGAGCGGCAGACCCTGGCGAGGCTGGGCGGGGACGAGTTCTTGTTGCTGCTGGAAGCGGTGGAGTCTCCCGCCGATGCGGCGTTGGCGGCGCAGAATCTGCTGCAGATCTTCGACCAGCCCTTCGAACTACCGGGTGGTCAGGAGGTTTATGCCAATGCCAGCGTGGGCATCGCCCTGTACCCGGCCGATGGGCGCAGCTCCGATGACCTGATCCGTAACGCCGACGCGGCGATGTATCAGGCCAAGGCCAGCGGTCGCAGCACTTACCACTTCTATACCGCCGAGCTGACTCGCAGCGCCAACGACCGGCTGGAAATGCACGGGCGCCTGCGTCGAGCATTGGCCAATCAGGAATTTCGCCTGCACTATCAGCCGGTGATTGATGTTGCCAGCAACCAGTTGCTCGGGGTCGAGGCGCTGGTGCGGTGGTTCCCGCCCGGCGAAGCGGTGGTTTTTCCGGGCCAATTCATCGCTGTGGCGGAAGAGACCGGGCTGATTCTGGCGCTGGGTGATTGGGTGTTGCGCGCGGCCTGTCGCCAGATGGTGGCCTGGCGTGCCGCCGGCATGGGGCCGCTGAAGCTGGCCGTCAATTTGTCCGCGCGGCAACTGCAGCAACCGGGTGTGGTTTGGCAGCTGCAGGACGTACTTGAGGAAGCCCAACTGCCCGCGGAGGCTCTGGAGCTGGAGCTGACCGAGAGTACGCTGATGGAGCAGGGCGATCAGGTCGTCGAAACGCTGACCGCGCTGCGTGCGCTCGGGGTGAGCCTGGCGATCGATGATTTCGGCACCGGCTACTCTTCCCTGGCCTACCTCAAGCGCTTCCCGGTGCAGACCCTGAAGATCGACCGCAGCTTCGTCGCTGATCTGCAGGACGGCGACAATCAGGGTGAGATCGCGGCTGCGATTATCGCCCTGGGACGCAGTCTGCATTTGTCGGTCATCGCCGAGGGCGTCGAGCATCCGCAGCAGCTGCATTTTCTGCGACGCAACGGCTGTCATGCCTATCAGGGCTTCATGGCCAGCCAGGCGCTGGACGCCGAGCAGCTGGAACTGTGGCTGAGCCATTGGCAGGCGCCCGAGTCAGCGGCAGACGCAGAGTCGCCGCAGTAGCTGTGCCGGCGCCTCTGCCGGCTCTTCACATGTTCACCAGTGCCCGCAAATTGCCCCGTTTAAGCGGAAACTTTGCGCGAATTGAACGGGTCCTTTACCCCGCTCGGCGGCACACTGCCTGGGCGCCGAATCAAACGGGAGGACACGATGCGAATCGATCTGTTGAACCGCGCCAATGTTGACGATCATGATCAGCTGGGATTTGTGCAGCGCCAGGCTCGCCTGCTCCTGGATCGCTTCCGGGGCAGAGTGCGGACCCTCAAGGTCCGGGTGGCTGACCAGAACGGCCCCAAGGGCGGATGCGATCAGCATTGCCTGGTGACGGTCGAGCTGTTTGACGGTCGCACCATTCGCAGCGCTGCCCGCGCGGTAGCGGTGGCTGAGGCGATCGATCAGGCGCTGAGAAAGCTGGTACGACTGCTGGCGGAGCAGACCAGGCGGGGCGTCAGCCGTCGCCGGGGCCGCAATCTGCGCCTTCAGCCCGCCTGAAGCCGCCCGGGCGAGCCACACAGGTCTACTCGCCCGCATTTTTCCCGCCTCTCCGTAGCGAGGGTGCCGAGAGATCTGCGTGCGCGTCAATCAATTCCCGTCAGTGGACGAACGGCCCGGCATTGGTCATGCTTTGATGGCCCATTGTGGGTGGTGCCATTCCAACTGGCAAAAGGGATCCGACATGACACTTTGTCCGCTTGCAATCGTTGCTGGGTGCAAGAAATGCCCGATCTTCAGCGTCTGTCCGCTGAAAGGCGTGATCGGTGACCAGCAGTCATCGGAGAAAACCACGGAAGCCTCAGCGCAAGCCAAGAAAAAGCAGTCAAACTGACCGCTTGCCTCCATGGAGTGCCTCGAGAAAGGCCTCACCATAGCGCTCCAGCTTGCGCGCGCCAACGCCGGGAATCAGCGCCATTGCATCCAGGTCCTGCGGGCATTGCTCAGCCATGACCCGCAGCGTGCTGTCGTGAAAAATCACGTAGGCAGGCACGCCCTGTTCGCGAGCCAGGTGAGCGCGCTCCGCGCGGACCGCTTCAAAACGCTCCAGCGCCTCGGGGCTCAGATCCAGCTGGTCACGGTCACTGGATTTCCTCACTCGACCCACGTTGACCTCACGACGCAGGTGTAGCGGCTGTTCGCCGCGCAAGACCGGTCGAGCCTCCGCAGTCAGGCGCAGGCCACCCATGCCCTCGGGATCGGGTTCCAGCAAGCCGCGGCTAACCAGCTGTCGAATCAGCCCGCGCCAGCTGCGTTCATCCAGATCGGTGCCGATGCCAAAGGTGGGAATGAGATCATGGTGATTGCTTTCGATGCGCTCATCGCTGTCTCCGCGGAGCACCTTGACCAGGTACTGAGCACCAAAACGCTGGCCAGTGCGGTAGACCGCCGAAAGCGCCTTGCGCGCGGCCTCGGTGGCTTCCCAGGTTTGCGGTGGCTCGAGGCAGTTGTCGCAGTTGCCGCAGCGATCAGCATAACTTTCACCAAAGGCCCCGAGCAGCAGTTGGCGTCGGCAGGCGACCGATTCGGCATAGCCCAGCAGCTGTTCAAGCTTTCCTCGCTCCAGTCGCTTGCGCTGCTCGCTGGCCTCTGACTGGTCGATCCAGCGGCGCTGCTGAACGACGTCGGCCAGTCCCCAGATCATGCAGGCTTCGGCTGGCAGGCCGTCACGACCAGCGCGACCGGTTTCCTGATAGTAGCCTTCCAGACTGCGCGGTAGATCGAGGTGCGCGACCAGGCGGACATCGGGCTTGTCGATGCCCATGCCAAAGGCAATCGTCGCGACCATCACATTGACATCGTCGTAGATGAATCGCTGCTGGTTCTCGCGGCGCTGATCGGCGCTCATGCCGGCATGGTAGGGGAGGGCGCTGATGCTCTTGGTGTTCAGCTGGGCGGCCACCTTCTCGCAGCGCTGACGTCCCCCGCAGTAAATGATCGCCGACTCCCCGCCATGGCGATCGAGCGCGTTTCTCAACTGGGTATTGGCGTTGACCCGGTTCTCGACCCGATAGCGAATGTTGGGTCGGTCGAAGCTGGACAGGAACACCCGTGCCTTTTGCAGCCGCAGTTGTTCGATGATCTCGCGACGCGTAGGTTCATCAGCGGTCGCCGTGAGGGCGACCCTGGGCACCTTGGGAAAGCGCTCGGCGAGCACGCTGAGCTGCCGGTACTCGGGACG
>JAGRJL010000274.1 GCA_020442775.1 Lysobacterales bacterium
CGCCGGCCTCCTTGATGAATTCCTGCACCAGGATGTTCACGTTGGCGCCGCGGAAGGCCTCGATCACCGACTTGGCCGAGCGCGGGGTCTCGCCGAGGACCACGCCGATGCCCTGGGTGCCCTCAAGCAGCTTGATGATCGCCGGGGTGCCGCCGACCAGCTCCAGCAACTCGTCGGTGCGCGCGGTTTCATGGGCGAAGGCGGTGACCGGCATGCCGATGCCCGAACGCGCCAGCACCTGCAGCGAGCGCAGCTTGTCGCGCGAGCGGCCGATCGCCACCGACTCATTCAGGCTCCACACGCCCATCATCTCAAACTGGCGCAGCACCGCCAGCCCGTAGAAGGTGATCGACGCGCCGACCCGGGGGATCACCGCATCAAAGCCGACCAGCTTGCGCCCCTGATAGCGCAGCTCCGGCCGATGTGAGGTGATATTCATGTAGCACTTGAGGGTGCTGATGTGCTCGATCTCATGGCCCCGCGCGGTCGCCGCTTCCATCAACCGTCGATGGCTATAGAGATCGGGATTGCGGGCGAGCAGCGCGATACGCATAGGATCTCCTGAGGATCACAAGACGGCCGGATCAGCGGCCGATGCTGGACGACTCACCCGGATCGGCGAGTTGCAGATGCATAGGATAAGGCTTGCTGCACCGATCTGCCGAGACCGTTGCTCGCGGTTGGCGGCGGTGAGTCGACGGGGGCCTTCAAACTGGCGCGACGACCTCGCGCAGTGGCTCCAGCTGGTTGAGCACCAGCGGCAGATTGGCGCAGTTGACCAGCGACAGCCGACCGCAGTGATCTTCAGTCAGCGCAGTGAGGCTCTCGACCCAGTCGCCGTCATTGGCATAGATCAGGCCATCGATTTCGCGCAGCTCGGCGCGGTGCACGTGCCCACAGATCACCCCGTCCAGGCCGCGCTGTCGGACATCGGCCAGGGTGGCGGCACGAAAGCGGTCGATGAAGGCCTCGGCCGTCTGCGACTGCCGCTTGAGGAAGCAGGCCAGCGACCAGTACGGCAGCCCCAGCGCGGTACGCAATCGGTTGGCCCAGCGATTGCCCGAGAGGATCGCTTCGTAGAGCCACTCGCCCAGGTTCTCCTTGAAGCCGCCCAGACGCACCTGGGCGTCAAACTCGTCGCCATGGGTCACCAGCAGCCGCCGACCATCGGCCATGCTGTGAATCGCGCGCCGCCGGATCTTCCAGTGGGCCAGCAGCTGACCGGACCATCCGCGAATCGGTGCGTCGTGGTTGCCGGGGATGTAAATCACCTCGGTTCCGGCGCGGCTGAGCTGATCCAGCCGCTGAATCACCCGCCGCTCGGCGCGTCCGAAGCGGGTGCGGAAGCGGGTCATCCACCACAGGTCGAA
>JAGRJL010000013.1:0-5471 GCA_020442775.1 Lysobacterales bacterium
CCGGCACCGTCTACACCACCAACCGACGGGTCTGGGAGCACGACGACCCGTTCAAGGACTATCTGCGGCGCACCCGCTGCATGGCGATCGACATGGAAACCGCAACCGTGTTCATGGTCGGCTTCGCCAACGCGATTCCCACCGGTGCGCTGCTGCTGGTCTCCGACCAGCCGATGATCCCTGACGGCGTCAAGACCGCCGAGAGCGACAAGAAGGTGTCCGAGCGCTATGTCGACGAACACATCCGCATTGGCATCGATTCCCTGCGCGAGATTCGCGAGGAAGGACGCTCGGTGCGGCATTTGCGGTTTGATGAGTAGGGGCAGGGACCAGGGCCCAGGGCACAGGGCCCAGGGCACAGGGCACAGGGCACAGGGCACAGGGCACAGGGCACAGGGCACAGGATAAAGGGCCCAGGTGACTGCTTGCTGGGCCCTCCTGCCCTGAGCCCTCAAGATAAGAAAAAGGGCCGCCCATCCTGGGCAGCCCTCGAAGTGCCCCGGCATTGCGCCGGGGCAAGGCACATCAGTTGACTTACTTGGCGGGGATGTTGACGGTCCAGCCGGCGTACCAGGTATCCCAAGGACCGGCGAAAGCGCCCTTGTAGGGGACCGGGGTGAAGAACGGATCGTTCGGCACCTGGTTGCCATCGAGATACGGTGCACCAGCCATCGGCATGAAGGCGCCGCGCAGCATGATGTCGCCGGTCTGGTTGCCGTTGCCGGCGTTGTACCAGCCGCTGACCGCATACGGATCTGACGCGTTGTCTTCGAACTGACCGTTGGCGCAGCTGCCGATGAAGGAGTTCTGCAGGGTCAGGCCCGGGCCCTGGGCGGTCGCGCTGCCGGCCTGGGTGAAGGTGCCGGCGTCATCGATGTTGATGCAGCGATCGGCGTAGCCGTTGATCACCACGCCACGGAAGGTGCCGCCCAGACCACGGCGCATGCGCATGCCTTCGCCGTTGGCGCCCATGCCCTGAGCAATCAGAGTCACGTTGGAAACGGTCGGGTTGGTGCGCGGCATCTTGTCGTTGTTCTGATTGTCGTTGTCCATTTCCATGCCGTGCGGGTCGTTGGTGAACGAGCCGTCCGGATCTCCCTGGTAGGAGAACAGGAACTGCAGCTTGCCGCTGTAGCCCTGGTCCATGTCGAAGCAGTCGTCGGTCATGTTGGAGCAGACCAGGTGATCGCCGTTGACGGTGCCGCCAAAGAACTCGATGCCGTCGTCGTCGCCGTGATCGATCTGCACGTAGCTCAGGCGGGTGCCGGAGCCAACCGCCAACAGGGTCAGACCATTCAGCTCTTCGTCGGGGGCCACTGCCTGGCCGGCGTAGAGAATGCGGGCATAGGTGATCGAGCCCGAGTTGTCGGCCATATCGGTCCCACCGTAGGTGATGGTCGGAACCGCTTCGAACTGGCAGGGCGCGCCGTTGACCGAGTCGTTACAGACCGAGTTACCAGCCAGCACCACGCCAGCCCAGGAACCCTTGTTCGGGGTCGGGCCAGTGAAGGTGATCGGCGCATTCGCGGTGCCGTCGGCGTAGATCTTGCCGCCCGGCAGCACGGCCAGGAAGTTCGGCACGCCGCTGGTCGGCGCGCCCTGCACGGTGACGCCGGGGGCAATGGTCAGGACCGCGCCGCTGACCACCGAGGTCTGACCCTGGACGATGTATTTCTTGCCGGCCGGCAGATACAGGTTGCCCATGATGTTGGTGGGCAGCAGGCAGTCGTCACCCATCGCCGTGGTGGTGGCCGGGCAGCTGACATTGGCCGGGGTGCTGGTGCAGCTGCCGGAGATGCCGATCGGGCCGTAGTCAAAGGTGACATCGGCCAAGCCGCTGGCGTCGGTCATGTCCAGCGCGATCACGGTGTTCTCGCAGCTGTTCAGGGTCACCATCGCGGTGCCGACCACGGCGTTGGTGGGCGCGGTGAAGGGGTCGCCGAAGGTGCCGCCGGTGAACAATCTAACCGGCATTCCGGAGATCACGGTCTGACCCTGAGCGATTGCGGTGGTCTCGTTCTGGAAGGTGACGAAGGCACTGGTGCCGTCCGGACGGTAGGTGAAGGCGATACCGAAGAAGGTGCCTTCGCCGGTGGCGCCGGCCAGATTGCCGCTGGGGATGAAATCAACCATCACACCGCGACCGGAAGCGGCGGCGTTGAACAGGGCGCCGTCCAAACCATCATTGAACAGAACGCCGGCCTGGGCGCCGGTGGCGGCGAGCGCCAGCCCTGCGACCAGCGCAGTCTTGCGGAACTTGCTAAGCATGGGGATACCTCTGGTTGTGACGAACGGGGCCGCCGCGCCCAGTGCCTTCGGCGCGGCTTGAGGCCGTCACAATACGAGGGAAATATGACAGTTCTGCGGCGGAACGATGAGAGAAATGCTGCGTCCGCGGAAAGCCCCGGCGCCCACGAAACTACAGGCGCCATTCCAGACTGAAGGCGATCTCCCGGCCCTTGGTGAAGGAGCGTGCGACTTCGTCGCCGACGGTGTAACGCGCCTCCGGATCGAGCAGGTTTTTCAGCCGCAGTTTCACCTTCCAACCATCCCAGGGCAGCTTGGCGGACAGGGTGAAATCGAGCTGCTTGAAGGGTTGCTCGTAGGTGTCTGGGCGCTGTGAGGTGCCGACCTGGGAGATGCGCTCGCCGAACACGTTGTAAAGCAGCGTGGCCTCGATATCGCCGTCTTCGGGCAGAAATGAAAGTGACACATTGCCGACGTATGGGGACTGGCCCTGCAGCGGGCGGACCAGGTTGGTGACGATGGTCGGAGCGTCGCCCAGATCGATGCTGGAATCGATATAGGCGTAGTTGAAACCGAGGTAAATATCGGCCCAGGGAACCCGCTTCAGCCAATCGGGCGACCAGCTGAACTGATCCACACCGGCCAACGAACGATAGTAATCCACCTCGGCGCCGCGGTTGGTGGCGCTGTCGGCGTTGATGATGTTGAGCAGGGTGCCCGACGCCGCCGCCTCGACCAGCTCGATCGGTTTTTCGAAGTCCTTCTGGAACAGGGCGAAGCTGAGACTCTCGGTCGCACTGAAATAGTACTCCCAGCGCAGGTCCAGATTGGTAATGCTGGTCTGCTCCAGATCAGGGTTACCGCTCACCCGCAGATCCAGGATCGGATCGATGAAGTTGGCCGGCGATTGCTCGCGCAGGTCGGGCCGGGTCAGCGACTTGGAGTAGGCCAGCCTGACCTGAGCCTTGTCCGAATAGGCCCAGGTCAGGGTCGCAGAGGGCAGCACATCCTTTTCGTCGATCTGGCCGACCTGCGGTATTGCATTGGGGTTGAACGGGGTCAGCGTGACCACCTCCTGGAAGATCTCCTCCTGGCGCGCCCCGAGGTAGAAGCGGAAGTCATTCCAATGGGCGTCAAAGGCCAGATAGTAGGCGCGCAAATCGACCGTTGCGGTATAGGAGTCGGTGGCCTGGCTCTGGCTGGTCAGCCGGTAGTCGCGATTGCCAATGCCGATGGTGTCGGGGTTGAAGAAGTCTTCCGGGTTGTCGCTGTCAAAGCGCGGACCGGAGGTGGAAAAAATGAAGCGGAAGATGTCCGAGTCGCGTTCCTTGGCCAGGTCCACCGCACCGGCAAGCGCGGTGAAGCCCAGGTTGTCGTCGAACTCCACCGGTAGCTTCAGATCCAGCTTGTACTCGACTGCATCGTCCTGTAGCGCGTCGTAGCGCTGCTGGAAGTTGAAGATGTTGAAGACGAAACGGTCCTCATCCTCGAGATAGTTGAAGCGGTACTGCCGCGAATTCGGCGACTCGCGGCTGGCCTTGGACTTGGTGTATTGCCAGTCGATGAGCAGATTGCCCAGCGCCGGAATGCTGTGTTCGCCATTGACCTGGCCGACCTGCAACTCGTTCTCGATCCACTCCAAAGTGCGCAGGCGTTCGAACTCGCCGCTGCCGAGGATGCCGGTGTCGGTCTGCACTTCGTCGGTGGTCTGACGGACCTGAATGGCGGTGGCGTTGATCACATGATGTTCGCCGATCTTCAGTCCGGTGGAGGCGAACAGGCTGGTATCGATGGCGCGCTCGGTGGTCTCGCGGGTGGATCTTTGCTGGGCAAATAGCTCACCGCCGCTGAGCGCAAAAAAGGCGCGCTGCTCCTCGCGCTGATCCCAGCTTTGAGCGTAGCGGGTGCCGGCGATGTAGCCCAGGCTCCAGGCGCCGTCGCTGAACTGCAGATCATCACCGATGGTGAAGGAGAAGCCGGTGTTCGGGCCGAGCTGCTTGGGACTGGTCTGGTAACCCTTGGCCGCCAGCGCCTCGCCCAGGGCTTCGCGCTCCGGACTGTTGATCGGCGGCAGCGTGGTAACCAGAAGGCCGTCGGGAGCGGCACGAGCGCCGTCGTCGTAGCCCAGCCAGTCGCGCGAGCCGCCCTGGTAGCTCAACCCGGTCTGGTTGGTGGTGCCGTCGGCATAACCCCATGTTGCCGAAAGCTTGAGCAGGAACGATTCCGGTACCCCGCGGGTGCGCAACTGCACGGTGCCGCCGCCAAACTCCGCCGGCATCTCCGCTGCGTAGGTCTTTTGCACCACGATCCCGCTCAGGATCTCGGTGGGGAACAGGTCCAGCGGCACCACCTTGCGGGTCGGGTCGGGCGAGGGCACCTGGGCGCCGTTGAGCAGGGTGGAGGAATAGCGCTCGCCGAGGCCACGGACGTAAATGAACTTGCCATCGACCAGGGTCAGACCGGTGACTCGCTTGAGCGCGCCAGCGGCGTCAGAGTCACCGGCGCGGGAAATCTGCTCGGCACCGAGGATGTCGGCCACTGCCGACGAGGTGCGCTTCTCTTCGACGAATGCCGCAAGCGAACCTTCGACGAAGGGCTCCAGCACCACGAATTCGGGTAGCTCCAGTCCGGCAGGGGTCAGCTCGATCCGGCGCTCGGTGCTTTGCTCGCTGACAATCGCCACGCCGCCGATGGTCTGCGCGCTGAATGAAGGTGCGAGCACGCTCAGCGAATACTCGCCAGCGCTTAGCTCGATCGAGAAATTGCCCTCCGCGTCGGTGCTGACGTCGATCGGGGTACCGCTGACGAACACCCGCGCACCACCAATCGGCTTGCCGTCATCGGCCGAGATGATCTGACCTTCGAGCTTGCCCGGCGGGCCCGCGGCGACGTCCGCGCTGCTCTGGGTGGAGCTGCCGCCGGCCGAGCTTTCCAGCGCGATCCGGGTGGTGCCGTCGCTTTCAACGTTCAGAATCAGCTCGGCAAACTCATCTTCCACCGCGGTCATCGGCAGCTCGCCGATCAGCTCTTCGCCGCGATAAATCTTCAGCTGGTGCTCACCGGCTTCCAGCTGGATCTGCAGGCTGCCGTACTCATCCTGCCGCTGCGGACTGCCCTCGTCGGCGACCACCGACAGCTCCGACAACGGCCCGTTGCGGTCAAAGGCATAGATCTCCAGCTGCGCCGGACCGGCGATCAGCGGCGTCGACAACGCGGCCAGGATC
>JAGRJL010000013.1:5522-25451 GCA_020442775.1 Lysobacterales bacterium
ACCGAGTTGGACACCAGTGCGGACATAGACTGCATCAATGCGTTTGAAGGTGGGTGTGGCTCAGGTGCACTTCCAGCGATCGCCGCCGCAGTCCTGCATGATCTTGCGCAGCTCGGTGGCCTTGCGGAACAGCTCGGGCTTGGTCAGTACCTGCAGATTGCGTTCAACCGCGGCGAAGTCGGCCTGCTTGAAGTGGGCATAGGCCAGCGCGTAGCGAATTTCCTGATCAGTACCGAGCCCCGCGCGCAGCATCGCCGGCTCCATTGCGGCGACCTCGGCGTAGCGCTCCAGCTCGACCAGAATGCCCAGACGCTGCTTGAGCTTGGCCGACTGATCGCGGATTTGTGCGTTCAGCATCAGCGCGCGCACCGGCTGCCTGGCGCGGCGGAACAGCTCGGCCGCCTCCACCAGCAGCGCCGGGTTGCTCAGCGCCGCCTGGTAGGTCAGCTCCGCCGCGGCGAGCGGGCGGTTGAGATCCAGATAGGTGGAGGCCAGCACCTTCACCACATTCTCGTCGTCGGGAAACTTCAGCCTTGCCGTCTCCAGGAAGTTGGCCGCCTGCTGCGCCTGGCGCGAACGCTTCAGCGCCGCCCCGATGGCGACATAATCTTCGACCTTGCCCTCGCTGCGGCTCAGATAAGCCCGACCGCTCTCAGCGGCTTCCTGATACAGACCCAGCTCCATCAGATAGAAGACCTGGCGACGCAGAAACTGGGTGTTCGCCGGAAACTGTCTTTGTCCCGCAGCAATCGCCTGGAAGGCCAGGTCGTGCTGTCCGAGCAGCCAATGGGCCTGGATCCGCATCAGGTGGATGCTCGGCAGGTTGGCGAAGTTTTCCCTGACCGCGGGCAGATTCAGGGTCTTGAGCACGTCGGCGTAGCGCTCCAGGCCGAACTGGGCCTGGGCCATGAACAGATAGATCGACGGCTCGACCTGGCCGGCGTCAATCGAGCGCTGAAAAGCGGCAACCGCGTCGGCCGGGCGGCTGGGCGTGCCGGAGAGCGCGATCATCCCGTCCAGGGTGTGGTACTTGATCAGATCCACGCCCTCGGCGCCCAAATCCACGTCCGCCAGCGCCGCCGCGGCGCGTTCGTATTCGCCGTCACGCACCAGCAGGGCGGCCAGTTCGATGTAGTCGACGTCGGGGTCAGCGGAATGCGCGGGCGCGACGAAGGACACAGTAACTACCAACCAGATCGCCAGCGCCCGCCAGGGCACAGGGCATAGGGCCCAGGGCCCAGCAGAGCTGCCAGGCTGGACCCGCTTCCTGGGCCCTGAGCCCTGGGCCCTGGGCCCAGGTCTGTCGGTTGCGGGCATGCCAGTGCGTTCGTGGATTGGCGGTTGGTCCTTCATGACAAGTTAAAACTCACCTTCTGCTTGGCCCACACCCGTACCGCCTCGCCCTTGTAGGTGGCCGGCTCGAACTTCCAGTTCTTCACGCCCAAAGTGGCGGTTTCGTCGAACACGCCCTGCGGCTGCGACTCCAGCACCTTGACCTTCTCGATCTGCCCGGTGGGGCTGATCAGCAGCGACAGGATCACGTAGCCGGTGATGCCCTGGGCCTTGGCCCGCACCGGGTAGGGCATCGCGGTCTGCAGACTGGGCCGCGGGGCGACGTCGACCGAGTCGTCGGTCATCACCACATCCTTGCCGTCACCCAGCAGCGAGTCATTGAGCGCGCTCAGGTCTTCGGCGTCGTACTGCGGCAGGCCGAAATCCAGCCCGGAAAGCACCGATGACAGGCTCACCGAAGGCGGTGCCGGCGCGCGCTGCTGCTGCGGCTTGGGCGGCTTGGGCTTGCGCACCGGCTGCTTCGGTGGCGGCTTTTCCTTGCGCTCGGCGCTGATCACCGTTCCGCTTTGGCCGGCGTTGTTATCGGGGCCCCCGGCCTGACGATTCATGAACACCAGCAGCGCCAGCACCATTGCGGTGCCGCAGGCCGAAGCCGCGAGTCCGCCGAGTACGCGTTTGCGCTCGGACACCGGATCAGCCCTCGCCGGCTTCGATCGAAGTGGCCACACCGACGTCCTCGGCGCCGGCCAGGCGAGCCTGATCGACCACCTCGACCAAACGTCCGGAAGGCACCTGCTCATCGGTCACTACCAGCACCGACTTCCCGGTCGCGCCGCGCAGTTGGTCGCGAATCCGGCTCTGCAGGGTCCAGATCCGCACCGGCTCACCGTCCAGATAGACCTCACCCTGCTTGTCGATATAGACCCGCACCGCCTTGGTCGAGGCCACCTGCTGGGTGCTCGCGCCAGGACGATTGATGTCGATCTTCATGTCCTTGACGAAGGTGGTGCTGACCATGAAAAAGATCAGCAGAATGAAGGTCATGTCGATCATTGGGGTCAGATCGACCGCGCCTTCGTTGTTCTCTTTTTCGCGTCTGCCGATGCTCATGTCGTTTCCACTCCTGCCTGGTCCGCCACTTCGGAACAGAGCAAATCCTTGATCTGAGCCAGATCCAGATGAATCTGGCGCTGGCGGCGGTCCAGAATGCTGCGCGCAATCACCCCGGGCACCGCCACGATCAGCCCCATCTGGGTAGTGAACAGCGCGGTGCTGATGCCGCCGGCGATGCCGCCAGACTGACTGAACAAGGTCATGTCGCCCAGCGATTCGAAGGTGGTGATCATCCCGATTACGGTGCCCAACAGACCCAGCAACGGGGCCACGCCGACCAGGGTGGAAACCACCTTGCTGTAGCGCTTGATCGCCATTTCATGCTCGTAGAAAGCCAGATCAAGGCGCTCGCGCAGATCCTTGTGATGCCGCTCGGACAGGTCCAGACCCTCGCGGAGGGCGGCAGGAACGATACCCCGCCTGGGCAGCTTCTTGCCGCGATCGACGCCGCCGAGCATGACTCGTACGCTCTTTTGGGTGCCCCGATCGAGCAGCACCCAGCGGTAGCCGATGGCATACCAAAGCGCGATCGTGATCAGCACCAGCACCGGCATCACGAAGCCGCCTGAGGACAGGTACAGCTCCAGTGAGGCGAAGGGATTCTCCCGAGGACCCATGGCCTTGGCTCCTTCTGGTCCCTAGGCCGCGCGGGCCAGCTTGGGCTGGTCCTTGTACATGTTGATCACGCCCAGTGCGGCCTTCTCCATGTCGTCCTTGAGCCGCTCCGCCCAGCCGCCCAGCAGATTGCCGAACAGCAGGGAGGGAATCGCCACTATCAGGCCCAACTCGGTGGTGACCAGGGCGGTGGCGATGCCGCCGGCCAGCAGCTTGGGATCGGAGGTGCCGAACTCGGTGATCACGTCGAAGGTCTGGATCATGCCGGTCACGGTGCCCAGCAGCCCCAGCAGCGGGGCCACGCCGGCGATCATCAGGATCATCGCGCCGAAGCGGTTGAGCCGGGTGTTCTCGTGCAGGATGCTTTCGGAGACGATGTCTTCCAGGTGATCGCGGTCGCGATCGAGGTTGCGCAAGGCCGAAGTGACCACGCGCGCCGCCGAGCCCTTGAACCGCTTGGTGGCGGCGATCGCATCGTCGACTCGCCGCTGACGCAGCAGCGGTTCGACCGCCTCGGTGATCTTGCCGATGGAGCTGCCGGCGCCGGAGAGGAAAATGGCCCGCATGATGATCAGCACCAGCGCGAACAAACCCAGGCTGACGATGACGTAGCCGATCAGGCCGCCCTTGGCGACTTCGCCCGCCGCCGTCTTGACTTCCGGCTCGCTGACTGCGGTATTGGCATTTTCGTAGAGGAAGATGCGCAGGGTGTCGACCGGGGTGCCGTTGGCGAGGGCCTCAGCGGTTTGCGTGGACTCGTCGCGCCACAGCTTGAAGCTGCCGCCGCCGGCCGGCGCCAGTGCGCCGCTGCCCTGGGCGCTGATCCCGAAGGTGGCGATATTGCCGACCTGGATCAGCTCGCCTTCGACCTCGCTGCCGTTGTTCAGATAGAACTTGCCGGGCGCCTTGCGGACCGCGGCACTCTGCGCGAGGCGCTGTTCGCCTGCGCGCAGCAAGCGCTCCAGCTTGATCGAGTCGTCGCCCTCAGCGAAGGCCGCGTCCTTGCCCAAGTCGACGCCGTAGCCTTCCAGGGTGATCTGCGCCTGACTGAAGGTGGCCTGCAGCAGGTCGCTGTTCTCCTGGTTGCTCAATGCGGCCTGATCGGCGACGTTCAGTTCATCACCGAGACGTTCGGTGCTGTTCTCGGCAGCAATGACGCGAGCCTGCAGAGTAGCAACTTCGTTCGCGAGGCGGTTCTGTTCGCGTTCGCTCTGCGCCTTGAGGGCCTTGAGCTGCTCGCTGAGCTCGCGCTTCTGCGCGGTCAGGAAGGCGAATTCCTTCTGGTAGGCCTCCTCGACGCTGACGCTCTTGACCGGCGCGGCGGCTGCACTTTCCTGCGCGGCCAGAATCGGGCTGAATGCGCTGAGCGCAAGGCTCAGTGCAAGGATGGTCCGACCGATCATTTTGCACCCCCGGCGATCAGTGCATTGGGCAATTCGAAGAAGCCCTGGCGAATCTGCTTGCCGAGCGCATCGAACAGTGTGGCTATCCGCTTTTGGTCGTCCTCGTTGTCGGCGACCTCGAAGCGCCAGCTCATCCCGTCCTTGCGCACGGTGCCGAAGCGGCCGTCGTCGGTGCGGAAAAGCAGCATCACGGTGCCCAGCTTGGCCACGTCGGCGAGCATCTTCTCGCCGTCCAGGTCGATGGTCTGGCGCTGGATCGCGTTGTCCTTGGTGATCCGGAACTCGTCCTCAATAAATGCCCACAGCCGATTGGCGGCGCGCGCCTCGGCGATCTTTCCGGACTCGATCTGGTCGCGTAGCTCCTGCAGATTGTTCAGCCGCTCATCGCGCTTGAAGGGCAGTCCTTCGCCGATCGAGCGGGCCAGCCGATCGGTGGCCTCCAGCAGGATCGGTCGCAGCACCTCGCCGGCGACGCCGGCAGCGTCGGCAGCTTCCTGACGCTGGTTCAGATCGTCGCTGATCTGCTTCAAGGCCAGCTGCTGGCGATTGAGAGTCGCCTCCATATCGGCCTTCTGCGCATTGAGGCCGGCCAGCGCGGTGCGGTTCTCCTCACGGGCGATGACCAGCTCGCTGTTGATCTGTTCGACCTCGGCGCGCAACTCGATCAGACGCTGGGCCAGCGGATCGACTGAATCTGCCGCGAGTGCCGCGGGTGCGAGCATCGGACAAGCGAAGACGGCAGCCAGAATTGGCAACCTGAAGTGGAAATGGCGCATGGCAATGGATCCTGCAGGGTCAGGCAAGCGGCGCCAGTCTAGGCGCTGGAGATGACAGATTTTTGACGCTTTGATGGAAGCTGCTGCGGCTTGGTGCAGCGCAATATGCACAGGCCGGGAGGCCGCGCCGGGGCACCCGCAAGGGTCCGGCAGGGCTGTCAGAATATTGTCATAGCAACTCTACAAGGCATTGATTTAAAAACGGTTATCGTGGTTGGTGAAGAATTCACCAGCGTGAAGTTTTTGTTGCAGCGATAGGCGTTGGGGAGTCCCTTCGGCAACTTATCCACAGGCTTTTCCACACCCGTTGTGGACAACTCGGAAACATCCTTGAGGCACAGCCTTCTTCGCAATTTTGCTGTCAAATTGCATCAAAAAGATGCCTTAACTTATTGATCATTCGTTCAGGACACCCACAATCAGGCACTTGCCCGCAATGGTGCGGCGGAGCCCCGTGGGCCGCGACGGGCTATGTCCGGGTCACCGACCGACATACAATAGGCGGTCAACAGGACCGTAATGGGCGCCGCAGGCTGCTCGTGTCCGTCGAACTCAGCGCAGCGAGCGTCTATACCTGGGCGCCAATCGCTCCCCAGCAGAAGCGGAGTAAAACAGGTGGAGCCAACCAGAGCTGGTGCGTGGCCGGCGGCGTCACTTCAATCGGGATAGGCTTGGATGAGAACCCATCTGGGGGAATTGATTCAGCAGGCGCTGATGGATCTGCGCCGTGAGCGCCGCTGGCCGGTGCCGGAAGATTTTGTCGCGCAGGTGGAGCGCACTCGCAACAAGACCCACGGCGAGTTCTGCACCAATGCCGCGCTGCTGCTTTCCGGGCCGCTGGGGCGCTCCGCGCAGGACATTGCGCAGGCGTTGGTAGACGCCCTGCCCGAATCGCGCCACGTGGCCGAGGCAAACGTGGCTGGCCCTGGCTTTATCAACTTTCATCTGAGTCGCAGTTGCCTGCACACCGTGGTGCGCCGGGTGCTGGAGATGGGCGATGACTACGGCCGCGTCGACGACGAAGAGGGGGAGAAGGTCACCGTCGAATTCGTGTCGGCCAATCCCACCGGACCGCTGCATGTCGGACACGGACGCGGTGCCGCATTCGGCGCCAGTCTGGCTGGTCTGCTGGAGGCGCGCGGATCCCGGGTGCACCGCGAGTACTACGTCAACGATAACGGCCGGCAGATGGACATCCTCGCGACCAGCATCTGGTTGCGCTACCTGGAGCTCACCGGGATCAGTCTGCCGTTCCCGGAGAACGGCTACCAGGGCGACTACGTCTACACGGTCGCGCGCGAGCTGCGCCAGGTGCAAGGCGATCGCCTGCGCCGCTCCGCCCCCGAAGTGATCGCCGACCTGCCCCCTGACCAAGGCCAGGGCGGCGATCCGGAGGCGCATATCGACGCGCTCATTGCGCGCTGCAAGGCCCTGCTCGGCGAGGATGCCTACGGTAATCTGTTCGATGTAGGCCTGAACGCCATTCTCGGCGATATCAAGGACGACCTCAGCGAGTTCGGCGTGCATTTCGACACCTGGTACTCGGAGCGTTCGCTGGCGACCGCCGGCAACATCGAACGTGCCATCGCTCGCCTGCGCGAGGGCGATCACGTCTATACCAGTGACGACGGGGCGGTCTGGTTCAGGGCCAGCGCACTGGGCGATGAGAAGGACCGGGTCATCATCCGCAGCAATGGTCAGTCCACCTACTTCGCGTCCGACATTGCCTATCTCTGGGACAAGTTCGAGCGCGGCTTCGAGCGCGCGATCTACGTCTTTGGTGCCGACCATCACGGGTATGTGGCCAGGCTGCACGCCGCCGGTCGCGGGCTGGGTTTGGACAGTGCCCGGATCGAAGTGCTGCTGGTCCAGTTCGCGGTGCTTTACCGCGGCGAAACCCGGATTCCGATGTCCACTCGCGCTGGCGAATTCGTCACCCTGCGTCAGCTGCGCGAGGAAGTCGGCAGCGACGCTTGCCGTTACTACTACGTGATGCGCAGCAACGACCAGCATTTGGACTTCGATCTGGAGCTGGCCAAAGCGCATTCTCGGGAAAACCCGGTGTACTACGTGCAGTACGCCTATGCCCGAATCGCGGCCGTCTTTCGCCAGCTGGTCGAGCGCCATCTGGTCCACAATCGCTCGGCCGGCGATGCCGCCCGCAATCGCCTGGTTCATGAGGCAGAGCTGGATCTGATGAATGTGTTGATGCGATATCCGGAAGTTGTGGAGCACGCAACGCGCAGTCGCGCACCCCACCAGGTGGCCAACTATCTGCGCGACCTTGCGCAGTCGCTGCACGCCTACTACGACGGTTCGGAGCAGCGTATCTTGTGTGACGATGACGACCTGCGGCATGCCCGCTTGAGTCTGCTGCTGGCAACCCAGCAGGTGCTGGCAAACGGCATGTCGCTGCTTGGAGTGAGCGCAAGGGAGTCGATGTAATGGCCAAGGCAAGGCGCAAGCAGGCGGTTCGTGGTGGTCATGCCAAGCCCAGCATGCCGGCCTGGGTCTGGTTGTTTACCGGAATCCTGATCGGGCTGGCTTTCTCACTGGCCTGGATCCTGCGCGAAGGCTGGCCCGCCTCGGGACCGCGGCCGAATCCGCAGGCGACCCCGGCCGCGGCCAGCGAAGATGCCATCGCGGACTCATCGGCACAGCCGGCGGCGCCCAGCAAGCCCCACTACGAGTTCTACTCGGTGCTGCCGGAAATGGAAGTGGTGATTCCCGACGCACAGATCCAGCAGCAGAGCCAGGCGCCGGCCGCGGCGGTTGATGACAACAGTCAGCTGCTGGTGCAACTGGGTAGCTTCGGTAATCGAGCCGACGCCGACGCGCTCAAGGCCCAGGTGGCGCTGATGGGCGTTCAGGCCACCATCCAGCCGGTCAGCATCAATGGCAAGGACTGGTATCGGGTGCGGGTGGGCCCCCTACGCGGCGCGCGTGAGGTCGAGCAGGTCCGTTCGCAGCTCGGTCAGTTTGCTGACCAGGCGATCACCCTCAAGGTCAAGGGCTAGCTCAACGAGCGCCGGCGCGGGGCAGCAAAACAGCATCGGTGGCCCTTTTTGCGCCGCCGATTGAGCGACAATGGGCGCACCCGAGACCCTCTGCCCGCGCCGGAATTGGCCTTTGTGGCCCGGCTCGCGCATAATCCGCGCCCCCGCTCCGTCAGCCCGCGTCCGTCATGCAGCGTTTGATCGAATTCATCAGCAACCATCCGCTACTCGCCGCCGCCTTCGTCGGCCTGCTGGTTGCGTGGATTGCCTGGGAGATCAGCCAGCGGTTTCGCGGCTTCAAGGAGATCAGTTCCGCGCAACTGGTGCGGATGATCAACGACGAAGCGGTGGCGCTGTTCGACCTCGGTGCGGTGGCCGATTATGGTCAGGGGCACATCGCCGGCGCCAAGCACATGGCGATCTCGCAGGTCGATCCGCAAAGCCGCGAACTGGCCAAGCTGAAGGACCAGCCAATTGCGCTGTACTGCAAGTCGGGCATGAGTACGGCGCCGGTAGCCAGTCGATTGGTGAAGGCCGGCTTCAGCCAGGTGCACACGCTCAAGGGCGGGTTGCAGGGTTGGGTGGCCGACGGGCTGCCGCTGGTCAAGGGCAAGAAGTAGCGGCGCTCGATTAACCCCGAAGAGCGCACTGGTCCGTTGTCCACTTCAGACGCTCTTCCTTAACCCACGACGGATGGGACTGGACTAGACTGGAAATTGGAGACCTGTCTGGCCCTGGATTAGACTGGCGCGAGAATGCCGCGACGGCACCGCGCTTGGTGGTTGATTCTCCAGGAGAAAAGCGCCGTACACGCCAGGTGTCGGGCATCAGCTAAACACGGAGGGAAGGATGGCTGGATCGAAATGGTGGTTGGTATTGCTCATGCTGCTCAGCGTTGGCTTGATGGCGTCGCAGCCGGTTGAGGCCAAGCGCAAGGAAAAGGAAGAGCCGGCAGCGAGCAAGACCGGTCGTGTTGATCCCAAGGGTGCCGGCCTGAGTTCGCAGAAGAACCAGGAGCTGATGGCGCTGGTGGTGGAACAGATCGATAACGAGGAATTCGACGCCGCCCTGGCCACCCTGGTTGAGCTTGAAGCTCAAAAGAAGGTCAATGACTACGAGCGGGCCAAGGCCAATCAGTTTCGCGCCCAGATCGCTTCGGACCGCGATGACTACGATCAGGCGATCACCTATCTGGAGTCGGTTGTCGCCTCTGATGCGCTGACCAATGCCGAGCATTTCCAGTCGATGCTGATTCTTTCACAGCTCAATGCGCAGAATGACAATTTCCAGAAGGCCATCGAGTGGTTTGACCGCTGGACCCTGGACGCGGAAACCATTCCCGGCAACTACTGGGCGATGCAGGCGCAGAACTACTACAACCTGGACCAGTACGAGCGAGCCGTCGAGTACATCGACAAGGCCTTCGCCACCGGCGAGACCCCGGAAGTGGCATGGGGGCAAATGAAGGCCGGCAGCCTGTACGAACTGGAGCGCTATGACGATGCGGCGGCCTTTGCCCGCGAGCAGAAGCTGGCCCACGTCGACAACCCGGATCTGCGCTACCAGTTCCTGAACCTGGAAGTGTCGGCCTATCTGGAGAAGGAAGACTACGACTCCGCCCGCGGCGTGCTGGAAGATGCCAAGGCCAACGGCTGGTTCGATCGCAAGCTGCAGTGGACCCAGCTTTATCAGCTGTACTTTGAAGACGAAAAGCCGGAAATGGCTGCCAAGGTCATCGAAGAGGGCATGGCCGCGGGTGCGCTGGATCAGAGCGCCGAGAACTACGTCTTCCTGGGCGAGGCTTATGCGGTGCAGGAGAAGGGCCCGGAGGCGCTGGCCGCTTTCACCAAGGCGACCGAGCTCGACCCCAGCAACGGCCAGGCTGAGATGCAGAAGGGGCAGACCCTGCTCGACATGGAGCGCCCGGAACAGGCCAAGGCCGCGCTCAAGTCGGCGATCGACAAGGGCGGTCTGAAGCTGGAAGGGAATGCGTGGTACCTGTTGTGCATCGCGGAGAACGATCTTGATCGGGTTTCCGCCGCGATCGCAGCCTGCCGCAAGGCGACGGAATTTCCGGAATCCAAGAGCAATGCGCAAAATACGCTGCGCTTGATGGGTGTCAGATAGGAAAGGATTGAGACAGGTGGCTTGTCGCCAAGAAAGACCTTGGTGTAACTTGCCGCCTCTTCACCGGGGAGGGTGGAAGCCAATGCGTGCTCATTGTGCGCTTGGAACGCCCTTGTTTTCACAGAACTGAACTGCGGGCGTAATCATGGCCTCCCGAACAGAAGCACCAAATAAACTCAACTGGCGGCGCGTTGCCGCTATCGCGATGACCGTCACCGCGCACGTCGTGGTGTTCGGACTGTTGTTGCTCCCCATCGCGCCTCCACAGATTGAGAAGAAGGACAACACGCCGACCGTTGACGTGGTGATCCTGGAGCCGCCACCGCCGCCGCCGCCGCCGCCACCGCCGCCGCCGCCGCCGCCGGAGCCGCCCAAGATCATCAAGCCGAAGATCGAGAAGCGTCCCGATCCCAAGCCCGAGCCGCCGCCGCCGGAGCCGCCACCACCGCAGGCCCCGGTCATCATGACCGACGGTCCGGGTGAGGCGATTCGACCGCCGGCCCCGCCGGCGCCGCCCAGCGACAACATCCCGCGGGACGTCGGTGGCTCCGAGGACGTCAGCTTCAACCGGGCGCGCCCGCCGCGATACCCGCAGAAGATGTTGCGTCGCGGCATCGAGGGCGAGGTCATGCTCAAGGTGCTGGTCGGCGTTGACGGCAACCCGATCAAGATCGAGATCGAAAAGACCAGCGGTTATCGCGACTTCGACCGGTCGGCGCAGGCTGCCGCCAAGCGCTGGAAGTTCAACCCGGGCATGCGCGGCGGCGTGGTCGCCGAGACCTGGGTCCTGGTTCCCGTGAAATTCTCGCTGCGCGGCTGATCGCCTGGAGTAATAAGATGCAAGACGAAGCACAAGTCGCGGCCGCTGCCGCTCCTGCCGCAGTGGACCCGTTGGCTCAGGCTGCCGTTGATCCGGTGGCCCCTGGCACCACCATGATCGATCTGGGTGGCGATGCGCCAATGGTCGCGCTTGACGACCTGATCGGTGACACCGATTCGCTGGCGCTGAGCAAGATGGGTTTTGCCCATCTGATCCAGAACATCGACGTCATCGGCCTGACCGTGCTGTTGACGATGGCGATCATGTCGATCCTGACCTGGTTCTACATCTTCCATAACGCCTTCCGGCTGTGGTCGGTGCGGCGCCGGGCAGAGAAGCTGCTGCAGGATTTCTGGGAATCGAAGGCGCCGGCACGTGCCCTTTCGCGACTGGAAGAAGAGCCGGAGTACGAGCCGCTGTCGAAGATCGGTCTGGAGGCTGCGCAGGCTGCCTCGCATCACGCCGACAACCAGGGTGGCCGGATGGCCGAAGCCCTCAGCCGTCACGAGTTCATTGACCGCAGCATCCGCCAGTCGGTGGCGCGCGAGTCCAGCCGGCTGGAATCGGGTCTGACCCTGCTGGCGACGGTGGGCTCCACCGCGCCCTTCGTTGGCCTGTTCGGCACCGTCTGGGGTATCTACCACGCGCTGATCGGCATCAGCGCCTCCGGCGAAGCATCGCTGGACGTGGTCGCCGGCCCGGTCGGCGAGGCGCTGATCATGACCTGTATCGGTCTGGGCGTGGCGATTCCTGCAGTGCTCGCCTACAACCTGTTCGTCCGCATCAATGGTGAAGTGATCGCCCAGCAGCACAGCTTCGCCCATGATCTGCTTGACTACTTCGCCACCGGCGAGCGGGTTCGTCCGCAGCGCTTTGGCACCCGCAAGACCGCCTAAGGAGAATCACGATGGGAATGAGTGCAGGACCTTCAGGCGATAGCGGTGCGCCAATCGCTGATATCAACACCACCCCGCTGGTCGACGTGATGTTGGTGCTGTTGATCATCTTTATGATCACCGCGCCGTTGATGGCCAACAAGATTCCAGTGGTGTTGCCGGAAGCGGCCAACGAGCCCGACAGCGGTACTGAAGTCAAGGCAATTACGCTGTCGATCCAGGATCGCGGCGACGGCACCACTCAGCTGTTCTGGGAAGAAGACCCGGTGCAGTTCGAGGGCATGATGAACCGCCTGAAGATGGAGGCGGTCAAGAAGCCGCAGCCCGAGTTCAAGATTCGCGCCGACAAGACCCTGCAATACAAGCAGGTGCGTGAGGTGCTGGCCTCGGCCAAGCTGGCCGGTATCCAGAAGGTGGGCTTCGTTACCGCCCCCGGCCGCTAAGCAGATTGGAAGGACTGAGAAATGGCATTTAGCACTGGCTCCGGCACTTCACACGCGGCTCCCAAGGCCGACATCAACACCACCCCGCTGGTCGACGTGATGTTGGTGCTGTTGATCATCTTCATGATCACCGCGCCCCTGTTGTCGCACAAGATCGGGATCAAGCTTCCGCAGCCCAACCCCAATCCGACCGAGAACAATCAGGATCCGATCCGGCTGAAGATTGTCGACACCGGCGGCATCACCCAGATCTATCTCAATGACGAGATCACCGATCTGCAGGGTCTGCTGATCGCTTTCCGTGAGGAAGGCAAGAAGCCTGAGGATGATCAGGCCGAGTTCAAGATTGAGGCCGACGATACGGTGTCCTATCAGCTGATGACCGAGATCATGGCTGGCGCACGCCGCAATTCGGTGGAGAAGCTCGGCTTTGCCGAATTGTTCAAGCCGGGTGATCGCACGATGCAGTAGTCCGGCGGCTACGCTGACACCCCAAGGCCCGCATCATGCGGGCCTTGTCGTTTCTGGGCTCAGCCCTTGAACGAGCGTGAAACAGCGGCGGTTCATGCCGGCAGGCGCAGTCTCGGAATCGACGACGACCGGTCGTCCTGAATCGAGGAGCGCGCCATGGCAGCAAACGGCACTGTTGTGATCCACGAGATGCCGAAGTCCGATATCAACACCACCCCGCTGGTGGATGTGATGCTGGTGTTGCTGATCATCTTCATGATCACCGCACCACTGGTGTCCCACAAGGTGGATGCACAAATTCCTCAGCCGGGACAACCGCAGATCGATCCAACCCAGCCGATACAGGTGCGAATCAGCATGGCTGGTGGGCTGCGTCAGTTTTATCTGGACGACCAGATGACCGATCTGGAAGGCCTGCGCATCGCCTTTCGCCAGGAAGGCCGCAAGCGCCCAGAGGATCAGGCGACCTTCAAGCTGGCAGCAGACGATTCTGTCCCCTACGAGCAGATCACCCAGCTGATCGCGGGCGCTCAGCAGGCAGGCGTTCGCCAGTTCGGATTTGCCGATCTCTAGGGAGCCGGCGCGGCAGAAGGGTTGTAGGCAAAACGGATGCGATAGTGATTCAGGCCGTTGATCGGAGTGGCGCGCATAGTCATTCTATGCAAGTCCGACGATAGGCGGTATCAATCGCCAGGGCGCCGTTGCAGCCCCAACCGCTTCTGCCGCGCAGGCTCCTAGCCCGCATCATTCATGAATCATCTACTGCGGCTTGCGCAGGCGCACTGTGGTGGGGTTTGCTCCATCCGATCGACTCGACGTACCGTCAACGACGCCTTCACCGATCTCCCGTCCGCGAACCGCACCACAGTGCGCCTGCAAAACCCTGGAAACGAACATTCATGGACAAAGCGGGCCGGGGAGCGGTGAAGCTGACCTCGGCCGGCTCCTGCTCGGCGCAAGACGGCGGCGACCGGAGCAGAGCCGGTTGAGCCTGTCGCCGGCCATCAGGCAGCGACCCGAGACTGAGCGAAAACCGCTCGCCACAGTCAGTGCGCTGACCCAAAGCCGCTAAACTGATGCGCTGCCGTCTCCGACCCCAGTCATGCTCAATTTCACCGATCTCGCCCTGCGCCGCGGACCCCGGCTGCTGCTCGACAAGTTCTCCGCCACCATCAATGCCGGCTGGCGGGTGGGGGTGGTCGGACGCAACGGAACCGGGAAGACCAGTCTGTTCGGGCTGATTCTGGGTGAGATTCCCACCGATCAGGGCGAGGTCAGTCTTCCGCGCGGGCTCGATATCGCCACCGTGGCCCAGGAAAGCCCCAACACCAGCCGGGCGGTGCTCGATTTCGTGCTCGATGGCGACGCCGAGTTGCGTCGATTGGAGGCACAGGCGGAGCAGGCTCAAGCCAATCACGACGCCCACGGTTTGGCCCAGGCCCACGAAGGGCTGCACAGCATCGCTGGCTATGCCGCGCCTGCACGCGCATCGCGACTGTTGCGCGGCCTGGCCTTCGCCCAGGAGGACCTGGAACGCCCGGTCAACAGCTTTTCCGGCGGATGGCGAATGCGGCTGAATCTGGCCCGTGCGCTGATGCAGCGCTCCGATTTGCTGCTGCTCGACGAGCCCACCAATCATCTGGATATCGATGCGGTACTGTGGCTGCAGGACTGGCTGCGCGCCTACCCCGGCACGTTGCTGATCATCTCCCATGATCGCGAGTTTCTCGATGCGGTGACCGACCACACCCTGCATCTGGCCCAGGGCACCGCCACCCTGTACAGCGGCAACTACTCGCAGTTCGAGCGGCTGCGCGCCGAGCGCCTGGCCCAGCAGGGCGCGCTGGCCGAACAGCAGCGCCGGCAGATTGCACATCTGCAGAGCTTCGTCGATCGCTTCAAGGCAAAGGCGTCCAAGGCCAAACAGGCGCAGGCCCGGGTCAAGATGATCGAGAGGATCACGGTGCTCGCGCCGGCGATGGCCGATAGCGAATTCAGCTTCGAGTTTCCGGCGCCATCCAAGCTGCCCTCGCCGCTGATCAAGCTCGACGAGGCGGCGGCCGGCTATCGATTGTCAGACGGAAACACGCGGGTGGTGCTGTCGGGTCTGAAGCTGAATCTGGAGCCGGGCGACCGGATCGGTCTGCTCGGGGCCAACGGGGCGGGCAAATCGACTTTCGTACGGCTGCTCTCGGCCGACCTGCTGCCCCATTCGGGCGAGGTGCTGCGTCACAATGATCTGCGCATCGGCTATTTCGCCCAGCATCAGCTGGAACAGCTGGATCCGGCGGCATCGCCGTTGAGTCACCTGCAGCGGCTGGATCCCAAAGCCGGTGAGGCTGCCTTGCGCAGCTTCCTGGGTGGCTTCAACTTCCGCGGGGATCGCGTGTTCGAGCCGGTTGCTCCATTCTCCGGGGGCGAGAAGGCGCGCCTGGCGTTGGCCATGGTGGTTTACCTCAAGCCCAATCTGCTGCTGCTGGACGAGCCCACCAACCACCTGGATCTGGACATGCGCCAGGCCCTGGAGCTGGCGCTGCAGGATTTCCCCGGCGCGCTGGTGCTGGTCTCGCATGATCGCCATCTGGTCGATGCCACCTGCGACACCCTGTGGCGGGTGGCCGGCGGTCAGGTTCAGCCTTTCGTCGGAGATCTGGACGACTATGCGAAGTGGCTGGCCAGCGCCGACCGCGGCCCCGCAGGGGTGTTGGAGGCCGCGCCCAAGCCAGGCGCCAGCCGCAGTTCGGGCAAGGAGCAGCGCCGCGCTGCGGCCGATCAGCGCGCTCAGCTCAAGCCCTTGCGCGATGCCCTGAAGAAGGCCGAGCGGGCGGTGGAGAAGCACACCGCCCGACTCAGCGAGATTACCCATGAGATGGCCGACCCTGATCTCTATGCGGCTGACGGCAAGGACCGCCTGACCCGGCTGATGAGCGAGCAGGGGGAACTACGCAAGCAGCTGGAGGCGGCGGAGGAAGCCTGGATGGAGGCCAGCGAGGCGCTGGAGGCGATAGATGCGACCTGAGCGTGGCCCGCGTACAGGCGCGGTCCTTGACCGACCCTGCTGAAGTGGCGTTGATTGCGCTCAACAAGCCCTACGGGGTCCTGTGTCAGTTCACCGACCGCAGCGGCGATCGCGACGGCCAGCCCCGGATCACGCTGGCGCGCTATGTCGACCGGGCGGGGGTCTATCCCGCCGGCAGACTGGACGCCGACTCCGAAGGCCTGCTGCTGCTGACCGACGACGGCGCCATGGCCTCCCGCATTACCCATCCTCGGCATGCCTGGGCCAAGACCTATCTGGCCCAGGTGGAAGGGAGCCCGGGCGACGATGAACTGGCGCCGCTGCGCCAGGGAATCACCCTCAAGGACGGACCCACCAGACCGGCCCCGGCGCGCCTCGTCGCAGAACCCGACTGGCTGTGGCCCCGGGACCCGCCGATTCGCCAGCGCGCCCACATTCCCACCCGCTGGATCGAGCTCATCCTGCGTGAGGGACGCAACCGTCAGGTGCGTCGAATGACCGCCGCCATCGGCTTTCCCACCCTCAGACTGATCCGAATCGCGATTGGCCCCCATCGGCTGGAGGCGCTGCAGCCCGGAGAATGGCTGCTGCTCTAGCGGGAGCGTCGCTCGCCTTGTACTCGGTGCGCGGGTGAGCCCTTCCGGACTGCGCTCCTGCTCGTCGTCGCAACCGCGCCGATCTCAGTCCACGCCATCTCCCCGACTGCGCCGCGGCCACCACAGGGGGCCACAGGCCGCCCTGTGCTCGCTCAGCCCGCGCTGACCGGGCCTCGCTCAGGGTCCGACGCAGGTGGGCTTGAGCGCGTTGCCCGGGACCACCACGAAGCGCTGAATCCGCTTGATCTGCTCGATTCCGTTGACGCTGTAGCGAAACACCCCGTTCTGGCCGTCGGAGAACTTCAGGCTGGCCTGACCCACCTGCGGCAGCGGGAAGCTGGTGGCAGGGCCCATGATCTCGGGCAGTCCGATGCCGGAAGGCGGCTGCTCAAGTGCACCTGCATAGCTGCCGTCCGCCTGTCGTTCCAGGCGCGCAGCAGAGAACCATTGATCGCGGCCACCCTCACCGTAGGTATACCAGAGCACGAAAATCACGTTGCCCTGATGGGCCAGGGTCAGGCCCCAGCCAGCTTCGCGCGGATTCCACCACAAATCGGAGTAGTTGCTGGCGCGCCGTCGGTCCACCGAACTGCCGTAGCAGCTGGGGACCGCGGGGTCGAAGCTGAAGCGCTCCAGTTGCTTGCTCTGGCTCACCCCGAACAATTCATAGTCCAGGTTCAGCGTGCCGTTGGCGCCGAAGCGCATCACCGCATTGCCCAGTTGGGTCGCCGAGGTAAAGGCCTGACCGCCGTTGATCTGCTCAAACGGGGTCCCAGCCACCCGAAAAACCGGACCGGCGAAGCTGCCATCGGCCTGCCGCGGCGCCTCGATGGTGAGGAACATCACCTTGCCGTCTTCCGGGGCGTAGCTGTACCAGGTGGCGTAAACCAGATCCCCCTGATGGAGCACGTTCAGACCCCAGCCCGCCTCGGCCGGCAGCCAGTAGGTGTCGCTGAAGTTGGCTTGTGCATTGGCCGGCTGCAGCGGTCGATTGACCACCCCGGCAAACAGATCGACCGCCCCTGCCGGTGAGCTGGCGACGATGAAGTCCAGCCGTCCGTCGCCGGTCACATCGCCCACTCCGACCGCATCAAAACCAAACTGTCCGCCATCGCGGGTGCCGTTGACCCGCATCAAAAAACTCAGGTTGGCGCCGCTGAATACCCCCACCCGACCAGCCTGATTGAGCCCGCCACCGCTATAGGTGTAGGCCCCGACCACCAGATCTGCGCGGCCGTCACCGTCCACATCACCGGCGCCCCGACCCGGGCCCAGGCCTTCGCCCGGGGTCCCGGCGATGCGGTGTATCCGTTGGCCATTCACGCCGGAGAACACATAGGCGGCGCCATTGCCGCTGGTTTCGCTGTAGGCGCCCACGTAGACGTCGGTGGTGCCATCGCCGTTGACGTCGCCGGCATCGGCGACGAAGAACTCGCCGAAGCGACCGCCGGCTTGCTGCGGGGAGAGACTGTAGAGCTGCTGGCCGTCGGCACCGGAATAGACGTAGGCGCGACCCCCATTGTCACCGGGTGCGCCAGCAACATAGTCGCCGAAGCCATCGCCGTTGACGTCCTGCAGCGAGGCGATGCCAGCGCCGAGTTCGGCCGCCGGGTTGCCGCTGTTGCCCAGGGTGGAGCGCAGCACGCTGCCGTCGTTGCCGGAGATCACAAAGGCCGCGCCGCGACCGCCGGAGGCACCGACCAGCAGTTCACCCACGCCATCGCCGTTGAGGTCTTCCAGATAGCTCACCGCGTTGCCAAAGCGGGTGCTGCCAGCTGGACCGGTGACGCTCAGGATCACCTCACCGTCGACGCCCGAGAGTACCCTGACTTCGCCGGTGGCGCTGGCGGTGGGTGCGCCGACAACCACGTCACCCACCCCATCGCCGTTGATGTCGCCGGCATAGGACAGCGCCCAGCCGAAATTGCCCAGACCCGGCGCAGCCACCCAAAGGGCTTCGCTGGCCGAGCTGCTGTAGGCGTAGACCCGCCGGCTTCCGTTGGCGCCCACCACATAGTCGTTGCGCCCGTCGCCGTTGATATCCGGCATGTCCGCAACCGCCCAGCCGTGGCGGCCGCCCGCGGTGTGGCTGCGCACCAGCTCCGGCACCGGCTGCCCGTGGGCGGCGGATATTGCGGCGAGGCCGATCAAGGCGATCAATAGATCCCTGACCGGCCGTCCATGGTTGGCGGTCCCGCGCTGCGTCGGTTTGACAATCATTGCCTACTCCCCGATTTCGAGCCTGAAGCAAACCATCCCGGCGGGTCCAGGTCCTGACGGATTGCTGACGCCTGGCTGTGCTGTCGCCGACCGAGGGCCTAATCCGCCAGAACTGGCACATCGCTCACTTGACCGCAAACCCCTCCGCGGGTTTCAGCAGCCATCGCCAGTGATGGCATCATCACCGGCTCAGACCAGCGTTCCATATCGGGAACTCGATGGCCGACCCATCCAGCCACCAACCAGATCGCGACGAAGTCGCCAATCTCCCCATCGGACCGCTGGAACTGGCGGCCGCCGAGAGCCTGCAGTTGGGTGAGGTCGAGCTGCGCTTCGCGACCCTGGAAATCGTTCGCGACGGCCAGCCGCAGCGAGTCGCGCCCAAGGCCATGGCCATCCTGCTGGCGCTGGCACAGCGCGCCGGTGAAACGGTCAGCCACGATCTGCTGCTCGATCTGGTCTGGACCCATGACGAGGTGACCCCGGATGTGCTCAGCCGAGGCGTGCGGGATCTGCGCCGCGCCCTGGGCGATGCCAGCCCGGCCCAGAGCGTGATTCAGACGATCCCGCGTATCGGCTATCGACTTCGCGACCGCCCAAGCGTGCTTCGCGAGTCGGCGCAGCAGCCGAAGACCAGGGCGCCGGAGCTCCCGCAAACCACGCTGCCAACGCAAGAGCGACTGCATCGGCGGCCAATGCTGGCGGTCGCCATGCTTGCAGCGCTGCTGTTGATGCTTGGCATCTGGTGGGCCAATCGACCGCCGACCGAGCCGGTGGAGGCCCAGACCACGGTCACAGGCGAGCAGATCGTGGTCTCAACCGCGGCTGCCGAATACCAGCCTGCGCTATCGCCGGATGGCCGCTGGCTAGCCTACATCGTCGCCGATCCGACCAACCTGCAGCGTAGCCGGGTGATGATCGCCGCCGCCGATGGGAGCCAGGCCAGACCGCTCAACGACATGCCGCTGGTTCAGGAGGCGATGCCGCAATGGGCTAACGACGGCCGCCGACTGGCCTATCTGCGCAGCGACGAAAACAGCTGCCAGGTGATGATCGCGCGGCCACTGGATGAGCCAGCGGCGCCACCGCGAGCTCTCACCCAATGCTCCAACGACAACTACTACCCGGTCGCGTGGGCCGC
>JAGRJL010000013.1:25587-25799 GCA_020442775.1 Lysobacterales bacterium
TCCCCGGACGGCCGCTGGCTGGTGTTCAGGCGTGGCAACGGTGTCCGCGGTGATCTCCATCTGGTCTCGACCCAGGGCGGTCCGGTGCGCCGCCTGACCCGGCGCGACGGCTACTTCGGACGAGTGGCCTGGTACCCGCAAAGCGACGCCATCGTTTATTCACGAGGGGCGATGGTCGATCGCCGCCTGTTCCATCATCGGCTGGCCGATGA
>JAGRJL010000013.1:25944-30864 GCA_020442775.1 Lysobacterales bacterium
GCCCCCTCCACCGGGAGCAATTACGCCGGAGTGTATTCGCCCGACGGCGGCCGGGTGGCCTTCATCTCCGACCGCAGCGGCAGCCAGCAGCTGTGGCTGCGCGATGCCGACGGCGCACCACCGCGGCGGCTGACTGACTGGCCAGCCGCCACCCTGATGGACTTGAGCTGGTCCGGTGATGGTCAGCAGCTGACCCTGGTGAGAGTGGATGACCAGCGCCGCAGCAGCGCGCTGCTGCTGTCGGCCGGTGCACCGGGGCCGATCAGCCTGGATCAGACGCTCAGGCTGCCGCTGCCGCAGCGGGTGGTAGGCAAGCCGCGCCTGCTCGCCGACGGACAGCTGGCCTGGATGGCGCGATTTGACGACGGCTGGCAGGCCTTCATCGCGCCTGGGATTGAGGGCCCCTTTGATGGTCCGGCAGTGGCCGATCTGCGCGCGCTGGAACTGGTGCTGCAGGTCGATGGCGACCGCCTGTACCTCACCGACCCGGTGCGCGGCGAGATCCTGCGGGTGGATCCCCCCTACCGTCAGGCGCGAATCGTCGCCAGCGGGCTGTCGCGCTGGATTCCCGGCCGCTGGCGATTGGCAACCGACGCGGTCTGGTATGTGTGGCTGGATCAGGACCAGGGCCATTCGCTGCTGTATCGCGCGCGCCTGCCGGGACCGCTGGATCCGCAGCCGGTGTTGTCGCTGGGTGCGCTGCGCACCAATCCGGTGTTCGAGATCAGCCAGGATGCCCGCCGGGTGCTGGTGCGCGGGCAAGCCGATGATCAGACCGATATTGCGATGGTGAATCTACCGCAGATCCCCGCGCAGCCCTGAGCCGGGTTGATCGGAGGGGAGCCGCCGATCGCGTTGACCGATGTCCAACACGCCAGCAAGCAGCTTGAGGTGACATCGGCGCCTTCTCGGGCGAACATCGCAACTTTTGTAGCCAGGGAACGGCGATGGGCCGATTGACCACCCATATCCTCGATACCGCCAGCGGCAGGCCTGGCGCCGACATCGCGATCGCGCTGTATCGCTGCCGAGGCGAGCGCCGCGAGCATCTGGGCGACTATCGCAGCAACGTCGACGGCCGTTGCGACCAGCCGCTGCTGGCTGAGCAGACGATGACCGTCGGCACCTACGAACTGGAGTTCGCCGCCGGCGATTATTTTCGCCAGCAGGGCGTCGGGTTGAGTGAACCGCCGTTTCTGGATCGCGTGGTGATTCGCTTCGGGATCGCCGACGCGGGCGCCCACTATCATGTACCGCTGCTGATCTCGCCCTACGGCTACAGCACCTACCGGGGAAGCTGAAGGGATGGTGCTCGTTCTGTCGATCAGCGGCCGCTTCGCAGTTTCCATTGAGCGAGCCTGCGCATGAGCGGGTTCCTGTTTGAAGCGTTGGCCTTCCTGCTGCGCTGGCTGCACGTGGTTGCGGCGATCGCCTGGATCGGTGAGTCCTTCTATTTCGTCATGCTCGATCGCGCGCTCAAGCCCGGCAAGAATGCGCCACCCGGAGTGCGCGGTGAGCTGTGGTCAGTCCATGGCGGCGGCTTCTATCACAAGCAGAAATACGAGGTGGCGCCGGCACAGATGCCCGACGATCTGCACTGGTCGATGTGGAAGTCCTATACCACCTGGCTGTCCGGCTTTGCCCTGCTCAGCGCGCTCTATTTGTCCTCACCGCAGGTCTACCTGATTGATCCGCAGGTGATGCCGCTGGAGCCGGCCAGCGCAGTCGGCTGGGCGCTATTCTTCCTCGTGTCCAGCTGGCTGGTTTATGACCTGCTGTGCCGGCTGGTGGGACTGCGCGACCGCATTCTCGGGGTGCTGGTGACGCTGATGGTGATCGCTCTGGCCTGGTCTGCGACCTCGGTATTTGCCGGTCGTGCCGCCTTCCTGCTGGTCGGCGCCAGCCTGGCCACGATCATGACCGCCAACGTGTTCTTTGTGATCATCCCGGGACAGCGGCGGATGGTGGCGGCGCTGGCGCGAGGCGAGCAGCCGGACCCCTTGCCGGGGCTGCGCGGCAAGCAGCGCTCGGTGCACAACACCTATTTCACCCTGCCGGTGGTGTTCGCGATGCTCAGCATCCATTACGCCAGCGCCTACGCCCATCAGCACAATGCGGTGCTGCTGCTGGCCTTCATGGCCGCTGGCGCGCTGATCCGACAGTTCTTTGTGCTGTGGCACAGCGGCGGCAGGGCCTGGTGGCTGCTGGTGGTGGGCGGATTGGTCTTGATCGGAGCCTTTGCGCTGATGGCGCCGTTGCCCAGCATCGGGCCGGCTGCCGCCCCGGCTTCGACAGCATCACCCGTTACGCGGCAGCCAGATCCGGAATGGGCCCGGGTCGAAGCGACCACCGCGAACGTGTTGCCGATCATCCAGACCCACTGCCACAACTGCCACGCGCAGGCGCCGACCATGTTTCCCACTGCCCCGGCCGGGCTGATATTTGAGAGCGCCGAACAGATTGAAGCGCAGCGAATGAAGATCTACCAGCAGGTCAGCGTGCTCAGGATCATGCCGCCGGGAAATCTGACCGGCATCAGCGAGGGCGAGCGTGAGCTGATCGGTCGGTGGGCGCTGCAGCCATAGGCTGATCCGGGAGCCGAGCCTGGCAACGGCGCCGTCAAGCGCTCGCAATGCCCGCGGCACCACTGCGCAATCAATTGATACTGTTTCGCCAAGAGCCCGCTCGCAGGTAGTAGAGTGCCTGCGCCAGGGCTTTTTCTCAGCCCGATTCCGGATCGCATGGGGGACACGATGATTGCAGGAAAAACGCTTTGGATTGCCGCGCTGCTGGGTACCGCCATCTGCTCGGCACCGTTGATCGCCGCCGATGCCGCGCAGGCAACCGAATCGGCAAAATCGGCTGCGCCGATCAAGAGTGGCGTGTTTCGCGGCACCCATCAGGCGGTGAGATTCGACGTCTCCATTCCCTTGCGCGAGATGACCCCCAAGCCCATTGTCGCCAGTGATCGGCGCGGTGGCGCATTGATCGATCCCGACGGAGATTTGCCCAAGCTGCCCTCGCCGCTGGTCGACCAACCCGATGGTGCGGCGCAGCTCAGCTTGCCCGCCCCGAATATTCCCGCGCCCGGCGTGAGCTTCGACGGCCCGACCAATCTCGCCGGGGTGGCACCGCCGGATCCAGCCGGCGACGTCGGGCCTGACCACTATGTGGCGATGAGCAACCTGTTCTTCGAGATTTACGACAAGTCCGGCAACTCGCTGTTCGGGCCAGCGGCCAACAACACGCTGTGGACCGGTTTCGGCGGCGACTGCGAGAACGACAACTCCGGTGACCCGGTGGTGCTCTACGACCAGTTTGCCGACCGCTGGCTGCTGACCCAGTTCACCGCCTCCGGTCCAACCTTCTTCAACTGCGTGGCGCTGTCGCAGACCAGCGACCCCACCGGCGCCTATTTCCGCTGGGCCTTCTCCACCGACGCGAATTTTCCGGACTATCCCAAATATGGAGTCTGGAGCGACGCCTATGTGATCAGCACCCGCGAGTTTTCCGGCAGCACCTACGTCGGCGTGGGCGCATACGCCATCGATCGTGATGCCATGATCGCCGGCGACCCCAATCCGGTCGTCATCGACTTCTTCGTCGACCGCAGCACCCCGCGGCTGGTGGGCGATGGTCTGCTCCCGGCCGACATCGACGGCCCTGACCTGCCACCCAATGGCGCGCCCCACTACATGCTCGGCTCGCAGGATGACGGCGGTCCCTACAGCGCCACCGAGGATGCGCTGCTGCTGTGGAAGTTCGTGATCGACTTCGACACGCCGACCAACTCCAGCTTCACCCTGACCGACACCCTGCCGATCGCCAACTTCGATACCCAGTTCGCACCCTGCTCGGGTCGCAGTTGCATCCCGCAGCCCGACACCGGCAACCAGCTCGACATCCTGTCCTACCGCCAGCGTCCGCTGCATCGCCTTGCTTACCGCAACTTCGGCACCCACGAAAGTCTGGTCACCCTGCAGTCGGTGGAAGGGGCACCCAACATCGCCGGCCTGCGCTGGTGGGAAGTGCGTGATCCCGACGGTACCCCGGTGATTTTCCAGGAGGGCACCTTTGCGCCGGGCGCTACTGACGGCATCCACCGCTGGATGGGTTCGCTGGCGATGGACGCCAGCGGCAACATCGCGATGGGCTACAGCGTGTCCAGCGCCACGGTTTTTCCTGGTGTGCGCTACACCGGCCGCCTGGTCAGTGACCCGCTCGGCACCATGGACCAGGGCGAAGCAGTGATCATCGAAGGCACCGGCTCACAGACCGGCGGCGGCTCGCGCTGGGGCGACTACACCTCGCTCAACATCGATCCCATTGACGACTGTACTTTCTGGCACGTCAACGAATACGTTCCCACGACATCCGAGCGCGGCTGGCAGCTGCGCATCGGCGCCTTCCGCTTCGACGAATGCGGCGAGCCGGGCTTCGTGATCAATACCCCGGTCTCCGAGCAGGCGATCTGCGTGGGAACCGATGCCAGCTATGACATCAACGGCAGCGGCTTTGGCGGCTTCAGCGGCGAGATCACCCTGGCTGCCACCGGCAATCCGGCCGGCACCACGGCAGCCTTCTCGGTCAATCCGATCACGACGCCCGGCGCCAGCGTACTGACCATCGGCAATACCGCCGGGGCCGCAGCGGGCAATTACATGATCGATGTGGAGGGCACCTCGCCCGGGGCCAATCCGCGCACCCGCAGCCTGTCGCTGGATGTTTTCGACGCCATTCCCAGCGTGCCGATGCTGTCGATGCCGGCCGATGCCGCAGTCGACGTCGAGTTCCGCCCGGCCTTCTCCTGGACCGGGACCGGGGCCCAGAGCTATCGCTTCGAACTGGCTACCGACGCTGCCTTTGCCAACGTGGTGCTGGACACGGTGGTCGCTACAACCACCCTGGCACCCGGCTTCG
>JAGRJL010000275.1 GCA_020442775.1 Lysobacterales bacterium
AGCGGCAGGCTCAGCGCGGCGCACACCGTGGCCAGGCCGACATAGCCGGTGGCGAACAGCAGTAGCAGCCAGACTCCAAAGGCACCGGCGCTGACCAGCGGAAGCTGGGTCAGCAATCCACCGAGCAGGGTGCCGGCGCCCTTGCCGCCGCGGAAGCCGTGCCAAATCGGAAAGCAGTGCCCCAGCGCTGCACAGAACACGCAGGCCAGCGCCGCCGCCAGCGGCGCCAGCTCCGCGCTGCCAGGCCAGACCAGCCGGGCCACCAGCAGTGCGGCAAGCACCCCCTTGCCCAGATCAATCAGCGCGGTGGCCAGGGCGAACTTCCAGCCCTGGGTGCGCAGGGCGTTGGTCGCTCCGGCATTGCCGCTGCCGCTGCTGCGTATATCGACTCCGCGAAAGCGCCCGACCAGCAGGCTGCCGCTGACGCTGCCCAGCAGATAGGCCAGCAGCCAGGAAAGCCAGTGTGCGCTCACGAAGGCGCGCGCCAGTCTTGCAGAGCGATCACCACCGTTCCCGGGCCGGCATGAGCGCCGACTGCCGGACCGGTCTCGCTGATCCAGGCCGCGGCCAGATTGGGCAGCTGCTGACGCAGCAGCTGCAGACAGCGTTCAGCGTCTGCAGCGGCATCGCAATGGCTGACCATCGCGCGCGGCTTGGCAGCGCTCTGCCAGGGCCGAGCCACCCGGCGCACGAACTTCTCCAGTGCGCGCTCGCGATTGCCGAAGTGCAGGCCGGCCGGGCGAATGCGGCCGCCGCGATCCTCGATTCGAATCCGCGCGCCGAGCGCACGCGACAGCGGCACGGTCCAGCCCGGCATCCGTCCACCGCGGGCGCCATAGCTCAGATCCTCCACCAGCGCATAGGTGCGGGTGTGCTTCATCATCGCCTTGACCGCGGAAACGATGGCCGCGGCATCCATCCCGCGTTGTGCGCCTTCCGCGGCGTACATCGCCAGCAGCGCCTGTCCGGAGGCGACGTTCAGCGAGTCGATCGCGGTGATCCGTTCCTCGAAGGGGCGTGCGGCCAACGCCGCCGCCTGGTAGGTGCCTGAGAGTCGGCTGGAAATATTGATACAGACCACGCCCTCATGGTGATCGTCCAGCAGCTCGAACTGGCGCTTGAAGTCGATAGAGGGCGGCTGTGAGGTGCGCGGTGATTCGCCCCGACGCATCCGCGCATACAGCTCGGTAGGGCGCATGGTGATCTTGTCCAGGTAGTCTTCCTGACCCAGACCCACGCGTACCGGCACCACCAGGATGCCCAGCCTTTGCGACTCCGATTCGGGCAGATCGGCGGCCGAATCGGTGACCACTGCGACCCGGGTCAGACGCTGTCGGGCGCGCTGCTGCGCGCGCATGTCATCGGCCTTGCGCGCACTGACCTTGCCGACCCCGAGCAGAGCATCGAAAAGCTCGCCCGGCTGGTCCAGATGGGCGTGCAGACGCAGCTTGTGGCCGCCGCCGACCACCACCAGGGAATCCATCGCCAGCCCCTTCAGCACCGCGCGCGCGGCGGCCGGATCGAGTCCCTCGCCCTCCACTACGCACTCGGTACAGTAGCGATAGGCGCTGTCACCGTGACCCTCCGGCAGCGGGCCGCCCGAATCCTCGGCGCCCTGATCTGCCGGCTGCGCCAGTCGCCGGCCGCTGACCACGTACTCGCTGACCCCTTCCAGAAAATCCACAAAGCCCTGCGCACCCGCATCCACCACCCCGGCTCGGCGCAGCACCGGCAGCTTGCTGGGGGTCTGCGCCAGTGAGCTTTTCGCGCTGGCCAGAGCGTCGGCGAGCAACGTTCGCAAATCCCGCACGCCGCGGTCCACCAGCTGCTGCAGCGAGTCCGCATAGTCGGTGATCACGCTCAAGACGGTGCCTTCGCGGGGCTCGGCGATGGCCGCTCGGGCCTGCGCCGCGGCGTGCCGTGCGGCCCTGGCCAGCGACTCCGCGCTAAGCTGCACCTGGTCTCTGCAGGCCTGCGCCAGGCCATGGAAAAATTGCGCCACGATCGCGCCGGAATTGCCCCTGGCTCCATCCAGAGTGACCTGCGCGGCCACCTCCAGCACCGCGCCCGAGCCGCTGGCGCGCAGTGGCCTCATTCCGTCAATCAGGGCCTCCATGGTGAAGGCCAGATTGGTACCGGTGTCCCCATCGGCGACCGGGAAGACGTTGATGCGATTGAGGTGCTCGCGGCTGCGCTGGACCTTCCGCGCGCCGGCAATCAGCGCCCGGCGCAGCGCCCAGCCGCTGACCTGGGCCAGAGGTGGGGATTGGACGACAGCGGAGGTGGCGGGCTGGAGCGAATCGGGCATCGGGCCGGCAGGCGACTGTAGCTAGCGTGAAGTGTAAGTCAGCTGCGCGCCAACCCCTGCTGTACTGCAACATGTTTACCTGAAGCAGCCCGCCGCGACCGCCTTCAGCGCTGCCGTGTGCCTTTCGGCGTCGCATGCCCATGATCCATCCCGGCGCCGCCAGCGTCCCGGTCAGCCAGACCAGTGTTCGGTCAGAGTGACCGAGTGTCCGCCTGCGGACACTGTCGGCCGGCCTGCGTACACCATGAATCAAGGGCTTAGCATGGGCCAATGGTTGGCATGACGCATGCATTACTTTTGGCATTCATCGAAACGGGCGACGATCGTGGCTAACTTGAAGTTCAAACTGAGTGTGGCAACCCTGGCCGTTTACGGCGCAGTTGGCGCCATCGCTTTGGCATCGGAACTGTCGCCCGAGATCGGTAAATCCCAGCTGTTCGCGGCCTGTCTGGAATCTCCGGGTGCCAGCGCCTCCAGCGGCGAGAGCGGGTCCAGCAACTGGCAGTCCTTCCTGCCCGGGATGCTCAAGTAGTAGCGCGCTCCGGCACCAGGCCATAGTACTGATCCAACAGCGCATAGACTGACGGCAGGGATCCCCGCAGCAGGTCGGGCCGCAGGCAGTAGGCCTCACTGCAAACCGCAAAAAATTCGGCTGGCGACTCGGCTGCATAGGGGTCCAGCATGGCTTGTTCCCCTGGATCGGCTCGCTCCACGGTCGCTCGAAAGCCGGCGAAGGCCGAACTCATCGTTTGGCTCCAGTCACTTACCGACATCGGGCGCGGCAGCAGCGGCAAACCGTCGGTCTGACCGGTTCGTGCGTCCAGCTTGTGGGCGATTTCGTGGATCACCACGGATACGCCGTCTTCCGGGTGCTGCAGATCTTCACAGATCGCCTCCCAACCCAGCACCAGCGGACCTCGGTCCCAGGATTCGCCAGACAACGCCTCGGTGTACTCGTGGACCAACTCCAGGTCGCCGATCGGTTCGGCCACTTCGCGCTGGCTGCTGAAGTCCCCTGGATAAACGATCAGCTCGCGCCAGCCGCGCAGAGCGTCATAGCCCAGCCTGAGTATGGGCCAGCATGCCAGCGTCGCGATGGTGATCAGATGCCGCGGCTCCAGGGTCAGCCCATCCGCGCCAAAGAAACGCTTGTCGACCAGAAACTCGGCGGTCAGTTCGGCCAGGCGTTGATGGTCCGACGGCGGCAGGGCCGCCAGGGTGGGCAACTGCGCGATCAACGAATGCTGCAGTGACCGGTCCCAGACCAGCTGCTGTGCCCTGCGCCTGCGCCACCAGTTCGACCACATCGCGGCTAGCCTGGATTGCCCAAGCACGCTCGTGGCTTGGGCTTGAAAGTGGAAGCTTCATCAATCATGCAGTCTGACCGCGCTAGTTCGGCTCGGCACCCATCCCGTTGCGGAACAGCACGTCTTGGTTGACGCAGCTATGGACCTGGACGTCATCCACATACCAGCCTTCGGCCCCGATTCGCGCGTCGCTGAGCATTCGGAAGCGGGCGCGGAATGGTGCATTGGCCACGTCCCGCAGGTCCAGATAGGTGGTTTCGAAATCGCTCAATCCGCACCACGCGGGCCTTCCCGCGGCGGGACTGCTGGGCGCCATCAGCCGCTGTGGGCCACCGAACTGAAAGCGTTCCGGGTCCACCGCCTGCACTGCGCCGGCCAGGGTCACCAGATCGAGTACTGCGCCATCCCAGCACAGCGCCGCGTCGCGCCTTTCGATGTTGCGCCAGTGACGGAAGCTGAGCACCGGTCGGTCCGTTGCAGCCGGCAGCATGATCAACGGTGAATCCAGGGCCTGATCGGTGGTGCTGGAGAAGTCGGTGGCTCGCCAGCTTCGGGTCGGACTGCTGGCGCGGCCAGCACTGACCTGCCAGGTGTTGACGCCGGCCTGCGATCCCAACGCCCAGCCTGACTGCGGCGGCTCCATCAGATCTCTGAAGATCAGCATCTTGCGGGTCCCCAGCGGACAGCTGCCGGGGCTGGCCGGGGTGCGGAAACTGGCTGTGCCCGGGGTGCCCGCGGCGCAGGCATTGTTGGCAGTGATCCGCCAGTAGTAGGTCGTTTCCGGGGCCAGATCCACGCTTGGTCGATACTCGAGCTGCTTCAGAGTCAGGTCGAGCAGCGGCGCCGAAAAGTCGGGATTGATCGACAGCTCCAGACGATAGCTCTGTGCCTGGCTGCTCGCGCTCCAGCGCAACAGCGGCCGCAGGCTGCTGACCTCAGTGCTGTTCGGCGGAACCATCAGCGCAGCGTCGCCCGGAGCCCCGTCAGACAGCAGCAGCCTGAGCGGCTGGCTCAGCGAGAAGTTTGCCGCGGTCAGGTCCACCACAAAGGGGTAGCTGCCGGCGCTCAGACCCGCGCTGCCGCTGATGTTGACCTGGAACACCCCGTCAGCGGCGAGGCTGGTCGGCAACAGGTTGCCGCTGAGCCCCGTCGGCAGGCCCTGGATCGTCGCATCAACTGTCCCAACTCCGGGGTCGAGCTGCAGCAGCGGCAGCTGGAACTGCGCGTCCTGACCGGCACAGATCGCTTGCTCGGTGACCGGCTGGTCCAGATCGAATGCCGCGATCGACTGGCAGTTGTCGCACAGGAGGGCGTAGTCCTGGTCGGTAATGTCGCCAAAAAAAGGCAGCCCATCGCCGGGCAGGTTGGCGGCCGACACCCGAATCAGGATGGGCTCTACAGAGGGCTCCAGGGTGAGCGCTTCGCTGTTGTTGCGATGATCGGCCTGTGCGGCCCCCGTTGCGCCGGTCTGATTGCCCAGGTACTGGATCGCACCGCGCTGCAGCTGCAGGTCCAGATCATTCACCAGGGCCGGCACCGCCCCGATCGCCCCCGGTGCATCGGTCCAGCTCAACACCACGCGAACCGGTGCCTGGGGGTCGACGGGCACCACGCCATAGCGGTGAATCTCCCCGCTGTCGCCGAACAATTCGGTCTGGTCCAGCAACCAGGGCGGCCGGTCCAGCGCGATCATCTGCGGCAGGCGCGCCTGTCCCCAGCCTTCCTCGGGATTGGGGGCGGCGGCCGCGGCCCCCGAGATGTCCTCGGCGCCGGCGATCAGCATTGCCTTGAGCATCGCCGGTGACGGGTTGGTCCCCGGATATCGCTGGCGCCACCACTGCACCATCAGCGCTGCCAGGCCGGACACGTGGGGTGCGGCCATGCTGGTGCCCGAGCAATAGGCGTACAGATCGTCAGTGTTCGGGATTTCCGGGAGATTGCACAGCGTGCCGCCGCCCAGTCGCCGGGTAGAGGCAATTTCCCCGCCGGGTGCCACCAGGGTGGGCACCAGTCGACCGTCCTGGGTGGGGCCTCGACTGGAGTTGGGCAGCAGCTCGCCCGCGTCACCTGAGCGCGGCGATTCGCTGGCCCCAACCACGATGATGTTCTTGGCTTCCTTGGGCGCAGTCAGGGAGCTGATCGCCGGTCCCGAGTTGCCGGCGGAGAAGATCATTGTCAGCGGGTCCATCTGGGTCGGAGTGTCGAAATTGCCGTCGCGCACCATCACGTCGAACAAGCGCTCAATGCTCTGGTAGCCGTGGCGGATCCCCTCACCAGTGGTAAAGCTGAGGTTGGTGCCGATAGCGCCGACTTCGACTGCGCGCTTGCTCAGCGTTTGCCAACCACCCGCCGGCGGAAAGCTGGGGTTTCCGCCCCTGCACAAGACATTCTGCGCGTAGATCCCAACCTTGGGCGCCACCCCAAGTCCATAGGAAAATCCGTTCAGATCGGTGTGTCCACCGACCCCGGCGCTGCCAAGAATTCCGGCTACGTGAGTGCCGTGGCCACCCGCAGCGCTGTCGTCTCCCGGCCCATTGCCGGGCAGGCAACCCGGAAAGCTGTAGGCCGCCACGATCCGGTTGGCGAAATCGGGGTGACTCAGGTCCACTCCTTCATCACTGACCCCCCAAACCACCCCGCCGCCGTCTAGTCCGATCAGGTTCAGATAGTTCAGATAGCCCGGCACCGGTGTGCTGCCGTTGGGAGGATTGCCAACCTGCAGCAGCGCGCTGATCTCGTCCTCTGATTCGGGGCGTGGCGACTCCTGGCCCAGCCAGATGACCTCGGGGAGTCCGGCAATCGCCTGCAGCCGCGAGGCGTCAATGCGCAGATAGGCGTTGTGCAGTCGGCGGTCGGGCTGCGCTGGTCCATCGGCAACCAGCTGCCCGCCAAGCGCGGCAAGCGCGGTGAGGGTGCTCTGTGCGCCGCCGTTGGCATAGAAATGCACGCTGACCAGATCGATCAGGCCCTGGCGCCCGATCAGCTCCGGCGAAACTTTCAGGCCGGCACCAAAATCGCCTGCCCAGCGAACTCCCTGTTGGCCGCTGATCCGGGCCAGGGCGGGTCGGTCGCTCCAGATCAGAAAGGCCCTGTCAGGGTAATACTGCAGCGCAATCGCGCCTTCGCCGAGGGCCTGGTCCAGCTGGCTCTGGTCCGGGCCGCTGGCCCACTGCACCAGCCGCAGCCCGCCGCCATGCGCATCCTCGGGACTCGCTCCGAAGGGTCTGGCCGAGCTTTGCGCAAGCGGATCGAAGTCGCGACCGGCGACGCTGACTTTGGTCGCCGCCTGTACTGGCGCCAGACAAAGAGCCACGATCAGTGCAGCACAGGCACCGACGACGCCGGCCAGGCGTCCTCCGCATGGGCGTAGGCAATGATCGGGTTCGGAAGCGCTCACGGTGTCTCACTATCGGGCAGATCCTTTGCGGATCTGCGTTGCCCGCATCCGGGCCCCTGTGGCGCGCAGACTACCGTGAAGCATCGGTCATGGCCAGATCAGGCCCGGTTCCCCCGGGCGAAGCGGTCGCCGAATTGCGCGGCGACCGCCAGCCGATCACTGCTCGAAACCGTCGTCGAAGATCAGGTTGCTGTCGGTACAGGACTGAATCTTGAAATCGTCCACATACCACCCGTCACCGCCTACGCTGCCGTCCGAGCCCAGCCGGAAGCGGAACTGCGCGGTCTGTCCGGCCAGCGCGTCGATATCAACCACCGAGCGGGTCCAGTCCTGCACATCGCACCAGCCCGGCTGTCCCGC
>JAGRJL010000014.1 GCA_020442775.1 Lysobacterales bacterium
ACCATGGGCGCCGGCTGGTGTCCGCCCGGGATGCTCGGCATCGGCATCGGCGGCACCGCCGAAAAGGCGATGCTGCTGGCCAAGGAATCGCTGATGGAGCCGATCGACATGCAGGATCTGCTCGCCCGCGGTCCCAGCAACCGGGTCGAGGAGTTGCGCATCGAGATCTACAACAAGGTCAATGCGCTGGGGATCGGCGCGCAGGGCCTCGGCGGCCTGACCACGGTGCTCGACATCAAGATCAATGATTTTCCCACCCACGCGGCGAATCTGCCGGTGGCGATGATTCCCAACTGTGCGGCGACCCGCCACGCGCACTTCGTGCTTGATGGCTCCGGCCCGGTGGCGCTGGAGCCGCCGTCGCTGGACGACTGGCCCAAGCTGACCTACGACGCCAGCAAGGGCAAGCGGGTCAACCTGGACACGGTCACCCGTGAGGAAGTACAGACCTGGCAGCCGGGCGACGTACTGCTGCTCAATGGCAAGCTGCTGACCGGCCGCGATGCCGCGCACAAGCGAATGGTGGACATCCTCAATCGAGGCGAGAAGCTGCCCGTGGACTTCACCAATCGCTTCATCTACTACGTCGGTCCGGTTGACCCGGTGCGCGACGAGGTGGTTGGTCCCGCCGGTCCCACCACCGCCACCCGGATGGACAAGTTCACCCGGCAGATGCTGGAACACACCGGCTTGCTGGGGATGGTCGGTAAGGCAGAGCGGGGCGATGCGGCGATTCAGGCGATCGCCGACTACAAGGCGGTGTATCTGATTGCGGTCGGCGGCTCGGCCTATCTGGTGTCCAAGGCGATCAAGGCGTCGAAGGTCCTGGCCTTCGAGGAAATGGGCATGGAAGCGATCTACGAGTTCGAGGTCAAGGACATGCCGGTGACCGTGGCGGTGGATTCGGCCGGTACCTCGGTGCACAAGCAGGCGCCGAAAATCTGGCAGGCGAAGATCGGCAAGATTCCGGTCGTGGTCGAATAGCCACTTCAGGCTGGTCAGGTTGCCCGATTGTTGGTCAATCTAGCCGCTGCTTCGTGGCCTGCGCACGAAAAAACAAACACTTGCCGGAGTATTGGCTTCGGCATGCTTCTTGCGACCTCCTGGGCGAAGCCTTCAAGTCAGAAGGCCAAAGGAGGAATCGATGAGTTCAGGACAGGGCTCCGCAGGGAACGTCATTGCCGCGCTGGCGAGTTTCTTTATTCCCGGCCTGGGACAACTGGTTCAGGGGCGTCTGCTGGCCGCCGTGACCCATTTCGTCCTGGCCACGGTGCTGTGGCTGATCCTGCTGGGCTGGATCGTCCACCTGTGGTCGATCATAGATGCAGCCATGTTCAAGCCACCCTATCGCTGCTACCACTGATTGCTGCGTCTGCCCGTCTGACCCGGCTTAGGCGGGCAGATCGCATCCATCATCGAAATGCGCATCAGCGGCAGGAGTTCGTCGGATGATTGACCAGCGCTCAAAGGCATTCCGTGGAACTCCCGCGCGGCTCGCCACAATACTCATCGCGTTTGCTGCGCTCATGCCCGATTCGCTCTGGGCGACTGAACCGGCGCCAAAAGCAGTCATTGCAGCGCTCGAGGCCGAGTTGCGGCCAACCTGGTGGATAACCGGCGCCGAGCCGCAGCCGGAAACGCTGAATCAGCGAATGCTGGTTCATCAGACCCCGGCGCTAAGCGTTGCGGTCATCGCTGATGGCGAGATCGAGTGGACCCATGCCTGGGGCATGGCGGACGTGGCCGCCAAGCTGCCGGCCTCTAGCGACACCCTGTTTCAGGCGGCCTCGATCTCCAAGCTCTTTGCCGCAATGACAGCGCTGAGTCTGGTCGAGGATGGCAGCCTGTCGCTGGATGGCGACGTCAACGATCAGCTCAAACGCTGGAAGCTCCCGGAAAGTGCGTTCAGCACGGAGCAGCCGGTCAGCGTGCGACTGATTCTGGGCCATCGCGCCGGTCTGTCGGTTTGGGGGTTTGAAGGATACGGCCCGGGCGCCGAGATTCCGGATGCGGTGGCTCTGCTGGATGGATCCGGCAACAGTGATCCGGTCAGGCTGTTTCAGCCGCCGGGTCAGGGCTGGCGCTACTCGGGCGGCGGTTATCAGATCCTGCAGGTGCTGATGGAGGATGTATCCAAGCAAGGATTCGCTGAACTGGTACGGCAACGGGTGCTAAAGCCTCTGAAGATGCGCAGCAGCAGCTACGCACAGCCGCTCAGCGCAGAGCAACGCAAGCGCGCGGCGGTGGGATACGAAAGTCTGCTCCAGCCAGTGGCCGGCGGTGCGCATGTCTATCCGGAACTCGCTGCTGCTGGCCTGTGGACCACGCCCGCCGATCTGGCGCGTTTTGTCATTGCGGTGCAGCAGATGAACGCAGGCGAACGGGGCGAGCCTCTGTCGCGGGAGAGGACCCAATCGATGCTAACCAGGGGCGACGGTGGCCACGGACTCGGGCCGCAGCTGAGTGACGACGGTTTGCGCTTTCAGCACGGTGGTTCCAATGCCGGCTTTCGCTGTTTTCTGTTCGGTAGTCTGGACGGTCGCTATGGCGCGGTGCTGATGACCAACGGGGACGGTGGGGCGAAGCTTTACGGCGAAGTGCTGCATGCGCTGGCCAGGCAATATGGCTGGCCGGGCTTCGATCCGGAGGTCAAGTCTCCGATCAGGATGAGCGCCGATGCGCTGGGCGTCTTCGCCGGTCGCTACCAGGTACCGGACATCGGGGTCCTGACGTTGCGCGCGGGCGACGACGCGCTGATTGCAACCTCAACATTCTTCGCCGGTGAAACCACCTTGCTGCCCGAGGGGCCGACCCGGTTCTTTGACAAGGGGAATCGTCAGGGTTTCGAATTCGAGCTGGATCAGGGCAAGGTCATCGCCGTCAGTATCGCCGGGCGAATTCGGGCGCTTCGGGAAGTTCAGTAGCGCGGTTCCGCATGCCCTCACCCCTGATCGTCTCGCCGGGCCGATCCGATCCGGTTCCGGCACGCACTTGATACCTTCCTGCCGCCGCCCGCGGTAGTCTTGGCGGATGGCCAAGCCCAAGTCCAAGTCGACGCGCAAGAAAGAGATTCCCTCCACCCTTGCGGCCGACTCACCCACCAGTTCAGGCTCGAAGATCAAAGCATCCAGCGCTGGCAAATGGCGCGCCCTGGTGCTGCTCGGTGTCCATCTGCTGATTGCCCTCCATATTGCCCATTGGCTCAGCGGTGGTTCCACCCTGACCCCGGTTGAGCCTTCTGAAGCGATGGCCTTCAGCCGCGCTTCGGTGATCAACGCGGGGCTGATCTTTTTCGCGGCGATGATCCTGTTGACCGCGGTTTTCGGCCGCTTCTTTTGTGGCTGGGGCTGCCATCTGGTCGCCCTGCAGGATCTTTGCAGACATTGGATGCTGAAGCTGGGCATACGTCCGCGGACGCTGAATTCGCGGGTGCTGGCGTGGATCCCGACCGCGGCCTTCGTTTACATGTTCATCTGGCCGCTGGTCTATCGCTGGTGGATCGCTGATAGCTTCGCGGTGCAGGCGGTGGAGCTGACTACCGCCCATTTCTGGGCGACTTTCCCCGGATGGGTGGTGGGTGCGCTGACTTTCCTGGTCTGCGGTTTCGCTTGCGTCTACTTTCTGGGCGCGAAGGGCTTCTGCACCTATGCCTGTCCCTACGGGGCAGCTTTTGCTGCTGCCGACCGCGTGGCACCGATGCGCATTCGGGTGACCGATGCCTGCTCCCAATGCGGCCATTGCACGGCGGTATGCAGTTCCAATGTCCGCGTGCACGAAGAGGTTCGTGACTGGGGAATGGTGGTTTCGCCCGGCTGCATGAAGTGCCGCGATTGCGTGAGCGTGTGCCCCAAGCAGGCGTTGTACTACGGCAGCGGGCCCATCCCTCTGTTCGCCAAGCCGCGTCAGCAGCCATCCACCCGTGGGCCCAAGGCGCTGCGCTGGTCGGAAGAGCTGTTCCTGCTGGCGGTATTCGCGCTGTCCTTCCTGGTATTTCGTGGCCTTTACGGAGTCATTCCCTTTCTGATGTCTCTCGGTCTGGCCGGGGTCCTGGCATTCCTGACCCAGCAGGCCTGGCGGCTCTGGCGCACGCCCACGGTGGAGCGCCCCGGACTGCGGCTCAAACGTCATGGCCGGCTGCTGCTTCACGGCAAGGCTTTCGTTGTTGCGATGGCGCTGTTTGCACTTTTTTTCGTCCACAGCGCGATCATTCGGGCATATACCTACGTCGGCGACAGCGCGTTTGAGCAAATCGCGAGCGTGCGTCAGACCTTTCTCGCAGATCCAGTGCCCAGGCCCTCGGATCGCCATGAAGCGGCGCTTGCTGCGCTGCAACTGGTCGAGCATTGGGGACTGTTTCCTACCTACGGCAACGCAGCGAAGCTGGCGTGGTTTCACGCGCTCGATGGCGCGCAGGACGCTGCGGCGGACTACGCGAAACTGGCGCTGGATCGCAACGAGCTTGCTCAGGAGATGCATCAGCTGCTGGCGCGTCATGCCGCTTCCCAGGGAGAGCATGGGTTGGCCGTCGAGCACTGGGAGGAGGCAATTGCGATCCGTCCCGATCTGCCGCAGGCCTACTTGGGACTGGGGCTTTATCAGGCGGAAAGAGGCGATATCTTCGCCGCACAATCGGTGTTTGATGCCGGCGTCGCCGCCGTTCCTGACTCCGCTGAGCTGTACTACAACGCGGGACTGGCGCGAGCGATTCTGTCGCAACCGGCCGAATCGGTGCCGTACTTTCAACGGGCCCTGGAAATCAACCCCAGGTATCAGGAGGCGCGCGAGAACCTGGCCGGCGTCCACGCCAGCCTTGGCAACTTCGGCGAAGCCGTGGTGCATTTCAGGGTCGCGGTAGAGCAGGCGCCAGACGACATGGCGACCCGGATGTTGCTGGCCAGAGCGCTGCTCGCAGACGGCCGCAGGGAGGACGCCCTTGAAGTCTTGCGCGCCGCGCTCGCGCGACAACCAGAAAATGCCGAAACACGCAAGTTTTATGACTCAATCAGTGGCGGTGAGTGACTCGATGGGCTATCTTCGGGGGTTGTAGACGCTCGCTCATCACCCCAAGAACGCCATCGGAGCAACCCATGTTGAAGTCCACAATACGATTGAGTTTGCTGTCAGCACTGTCGCTACTGGCGACTTCGGTGTTGGCCGCTGGTACTGAGTCGGCACCGAAAGAGGTTGCCGGATCGACTGGTCCGGACGTGACCGTGTTCGACCTGCCAAACACCAGCAACTTTGGTGCCTCCAACGGGATGCGCGGCTACTCGGTCGGAACGACTTCATGCAACGTGGGCACCACGCCGCTGAACTGGTGCGATGAGGCCGGGGGCTGCGGGCAGGGGACCACTTCACACGATCACCCGGTCATTGCGCAAAACATCTACAAGCTGCAGAACGGTCGGATGACGCAGATTGGTGCCAGCTGGCTCAAGCATGGCTTTCTGTCGCTGAACCAGTCTCAGCCGACCTGCGGGTCGGGCAGCTGTCAGAACCCACCTCTGGGTGGCAGTCAGTTGGGTGTCGGCTGCACCGATCCCTACGGATCCGGCCTCAACGGCAGTCGTCCGCTCGGTCGCAAGTCAGAGGTCAATCCGACGACGGGGGCGTACCCCTTTCCCTTCACTCAGGGCGGCGATTCGGGACAAGGCTGGAATCAGCGGGCGGCAGTTCCCGAGGCCGATCTGATCGCGGCACAGAATCCTGGCGCGCGCTACTTTGTTGAAGGTCATTATGTGGCACCAGATGATGCGGTGAGCGGCAACGGATTGAACAACGCCTCGTACCGCGAAGTCACCGTCAACCAATCGACTTTCAACCTCAGTTTCGTTGGCAATACCGTCCGCGAGAAGGCTGCAATTGAAGCGTGGGCGGCGATCGACCCGACGGTAGAGTTGTATCAGGTGAGCTTCCGCGGTGCTTCCGTGGAGGAGCTTTTCCACGTGGCTCGCAAGGTCACCGAGACTGCGCCCGGAATGTGGCATTACGAGTACGCGGTCCACAACATGAATTCTGCCCGCGCTGCGGATTCCTTCCGAGTCGACTTCTTTGCGACCCCGACAATCAGTGGGACCGGTTTCCACGACGTCAATGCGCACTCGGGCGAGCCCTATGACACCGCGGATTGGGGCGCCACGGTTTCAACCAACAGCGTAGAGTGGAACGCGGTGCCGTTCGCCATGCCACAAAACGCGAACGCGATCCGGTGGGGCAACACCTACAATTTCTGGTTTGATTCCAGCTATCCCCCAAGCGAGGTCATGGGGCACACGCTGGGACTGTTTGAGACGGGCACGCCGGGCGAAGTCGTGTTTGCGACCGGCACCGGGGTCCTGTTCGACGACAGCTTCGAATAGCGATTCCTCAAGTCGCATCGGCAAAAAGGCCGCCGTAACTTCGGCGGCTTTTTTGTGGGCGGAATGCGCACGGCTGGCGCGATCGCTGCCTTGACCCCTTGCACCCGCTGCGGCCGGGTCCGCCGTGGATCATCCGAATCCGGAAGAAAATGCCTCGACCAGATGGTCGGTCAGCGCCCGGACGCGAGACAGCAGATGCCGGCCGGGCGGATAGATGGCGTTCAACGGAACGGGCGCGGTCTCGTATTCGGCCAGCACAATCTGCAACTCGCCACGGTCCAGAAATGGACGCACGGCGTAGATTGGGCCCCGACCGACGCCCAGCCCGGAGGCTGCCGCGTGAGCCACGGCGCGCGGAGAACTGGCCCGGAAATTGCCGCTGACCGGCACCTGGATCTCTCCCTCAGGTAGCCGATACAGCCAGCGCCTGCTTGCTGCCGAGGACTGGCGCAGCAGACAGTTGTGCTCCAGGAGGTCGTTTGGGCGCCGGAGGGCTTCGGTAGCGGCGAGATAGTCAGGGCTGGCAAAGGTCACTATTCGCATCTCGGCAAGCTTGCGCCCGAGCAGCGTCGAATCCGGTAGGTGACCGAAACGAATGGCCATGTCGAGTCCCTGCTCCAGCAGATCAATCCATCGGTCTGAGAGCACCAGATCAATCTGAACCTTGGGGTGCTGCTGCTGAAAGGGGTGCAGCGCCTGGACCAACTGGGCGCTGCCGAAGCCGGTGGGTGCGGTAATCCGAATCGAACCTGCGAGTTCCGAGTGGCATTCCTGAATCAGATTTTCGACCTCATCGAAATGATCCAATAGCGGAATGCAGTGGTGCAGGTAGGTTTTGCCGATGTCGGTCAGGCTGACCTTGCGGGTCGTGCGATGAAGCAGCTGTACCCCGAGCGTGCGCTCCAGTTGCGCGACCTGCTTGCTGACCAGCTTGGTACTGCGATTGAGCTGACCAGCGCCGCCAGTGAATGACTGCTGTCGAGCAACAGCCACGAACGCGCGCATGTGATTGAGAGTGTCCATCCTCGATTCCCGGCGATTGCCGCCAAATTATCGCTTTTTTGTAGGTAAATAATCTCGAAATCTGGCCATTATCCCTCCCATGCGGAAAAGATATCGTGCTCACAAGTCGCCCACTTGGCGCGATTGAAGGAGTCACTGATGTCCAAACCCATTCGTATCCACAGCTTTGCGCTTTCTGGCCACTCTCATCGGGTCACCCTTTTTGCCGCTCTGGCAGGGATTCCCCACCAATTGGTCCCGGTCGACCTGGCAGTCGGCGAACACAAGACCCCGCAGTTTCTGGCGCTGAATCCGGCGGGACAGGTGCCGGTGATCGAGGATGGCGAGATCGTGGTGAGCGATTCCAATGCCATCCTGGTTTATCTGGCCATGCGCTATGCGCCGGACTATCTGCCCACAGAGCCCTGCCGGGCGGCGGAGGTGCAGAAGTTTCTGTCGCTGGCGGCGGGCGAGATTGCATTCGGACCGGCCGCCGCGCGGCGCGCGCTGGTTTTCAATGCGGCTGTCGATCGGGATGGCGCGGTGGCGATTGCCGAACGCGTGTTCGCCAAGCTGGAGGCGCACCTTCGCGGACGCCGCTTCCTGGTTGCCGATCGGCCCAGCATCGCCGATGTAGCCATCTACAGCTACACCAGGCATGCACCTGAGGGCGGTATCTCGTTGCAGCTCTATCCGCACATTCAGCACTGGCTGACGCAGGTGGAGGCCTTGCCCGGCTTCGTGCCGATGCCGGTTTCGCCAACTGGTCTGGCCGCTTGAGGGAGACAGCGAATGGAATCCCAGGGGGCGCAAGCCCGAGCGCCCTTTCACTCAGGCGAGTTGCGAATGCAGCTTGCGGCGGGCAAGCAAGCGCAAGTGGCAGACTTCGGCCGCCGCATGATCCGTCGCTATCTGACCGAGCAGCATCGGCAGTTCTTTTCTGAACTGCCATTTGTGGTGTTAGGCAGCGTGGATGAGGAAGGCTGGCCCTGGGTTTCAGTGATCTGTGGTGCACCGGGCTTTGCACACTCTCCGGACCCGGTGACCTTGAGTATCGCTGCGCGATGCTGCTCGCTTGATCCAGCTGTTGCTCGGCTGCGCCCGGGGATGCCGTTGGGCCTGCTCGGAATTGCGCTGGATACGCGTCGACGCAATCGACTGAACGGGCGGATTCGTCAGGCGGACAAGGTCGGTCTGACCGTGACCGTGGATCAATCCTTTGGCAATTGCCCGCGCTATATCCAGTCGCGCAGGGTTGAGCTGGCCGACCGGCGGGGGCAGTCGCTGCAGTTGGTCGCCGAGCCGGCAGAGCGGCTGGACGAACGGGCCCTAGCCCTGATCGCCAAATCAGACACGATGTTTGTGGCCAGTGCAGTGCCGGTCGCAGATGACCCGGTCTCTCAGGGCGTAGATGTCTCTCACCGTGGCGGCAAACCCGGTTTCGTAAAGGTCGACGGCGAGCGCCTGACCGTGCCGGAGTTCGCTGGCAACAATCTCTACAACACGCTTGGCAATTTTGTCGTGAATCCGCGCGCCGGATTGTTGTTTGTGGACTTCGACCAGGGGGATGGCTTGCTGCTCAGCGGCGAGGTGGCTCTGCTGGACCGCTCGGATCCGGAGGTCGCGGGATTTGACGGCGCCGAGCGGGGCTGGCGCTTCCTGCCCAGGCGCAGGCTCTGGCTGCGTGGACTCTGGCCCTATCGGGCGCAGTTGGACAGCTTCTCGCCGCATACGCTCTCGACCGGTCAGTGGGCCCGGTGCGAATCGGAATCATGAGGGCTGGCTTGCGACGACGGGCGCAGTACGCAAAGCAGTTCGAGCGCCCGGAGGAGGGTCCCTGATCCAGTCTGCATTTCTCATGCTCTCCGTCGCGAGGACGGCGCTCGCTCTGGAAAAGAAATACGTGGCGTGGTGCTGTCCGTACACCCAAAGGGCCGCGACGGTGTCGATTCTCGACGTCGACCGACGGAACAGGCGCTTCACGCCCGAAGGATCGGCGCCCGCAGCGCTATGAGAAATGCGGGCTAGCGACGCCAGCGCCAGGCAAGCAGGCCAACGCTCAGTATCAGGATCAGCAGCGCCGGGATCCCCAGGGTTGGAATCGCGCTCAGATTGAAGCCGCTTTCCACCGCCAGCTGACGCTGCTCGGCGGCCACCTCGATCTCCACCGGCATGCCCCCTGGCGTGACCGTCCAGCCCTTGGTCACCGCCAGGGCGCGCCAGGCGCGGCGATAGAGCAAGCGGGCGTCCACGCTGACCGTCCCTGTGAATCCGGCAGGCACCGCAAAGCGGTAAACGCTGGTGTCGGTGGTGGAGGAGGGAATCAGGGTGTCCGACTGGGTGGTTTCGGCGTCGATGAACAGCACCGGCTGGACTGGCGAACCCTGTCCGTTGATCCGCCCCTGAAGGACCTTGGCGAAGCCCTTGCCAGGGGTGCCGGCGAGGTCGCCTGGCTGAACCCCGGGGACGTCGTCGCTGCCGTAGAAGGGAATCTGCGGACCGCCGGTCTGGGCCAGGGTCATGCCGCCAGCCTGGACCTCGACCGAGAGCATCGCATTGCGGATCGACACGCCGGTGGGGAAGCTGTGACCGGCACCGTTAAAGATGCTGGCGGTGACCACGATTTCATCACCCTGCTGCTCGGCATCTAGGGTGAGCGTGATCGCTTCGGCCAGGGTGGTCGGAGTCGCACCGATGAAGGTGTGGGCGTGACGCTGACTGGCAGGACGTTCCACTGAGCCAATCTGGGTGATTGGGCCAGGACCGTCCGCCTGCGGCATGTGACAGTTCTGGCAGCTGCGGAAACCCGGCCCGGCCTGAGCAAACGGCGAAGCCAGCCACTCGGCGTAGGTGTTCTGACCCGGTGCGCCGGTGTCCGGGTTGTTGTACTGATGGCAGGCCGCACACAGCCGCGAGGATTCGAACAGCGGGTTGTAGACGCTGTACATGATTCCCGCTTCGACATCGGGCAGTGGCCCGAATACCTGGAACTCGGTGTTCTGCTCGATCTCTGCGGGGAAGCGGTATTGGGTCTTTCCGCCGAAATGATGCAGACCGTTGATGTTGTTTTCGTCCACCTCGCCGATGTGATGGCAGGTAAGGCAGTTCACGCCTTCCAGCGCCGAGGCCGAGGTCACCTCGTTCATCTGTACATTGCCCGGGTCGAAAACGTCCTCCAGGGCGTTGTGGCAGGTGGCGCAAAAGCCGGTTTCCCCCGGATCGTGGGTCTCCCTGAAGACGTAGCCAGCCGATCCGCCGGGGGTGCCACCGCCGGAGTGTAAATCCAGCACCCATGGGTTCATTCCGGCGCCGGCATGGCGCGACATTGACCACTGATCGTGCTGTTCACCGTGACAGGCTCCGCACAGGAAGCTCGTCGGTGGGTCGTAGGTGGGGTTGTCGCTCACCGGGAATGGGCGCAAACCGATTTGGACGTCGGTTTGTCCATTGACCGCAAAGGCAATGTTGCTGAAGTAGTTGTTGGAGCCGTCCGGATCATACGGAAGCGCACCGGCCAGACTCACCGGGTTCGCCGGATTGACCGCCAGGGTGAATTCGCCGGCGGCGTTGGTGATGGCGACCGGCGAGTTCTCCATCGCCTGCACGCGCACTTCGGCACCGGCGATCGGCATCGAGTCGGGGCCGTTGACAACGGTTCCGGAAATGTCTGCCCAGGCAGTGCCGCTGATAATCAGCAGGCAAGGGACCAGCGATCGGATTCGCAAGCGCATGAGCAGTCATTCCATCGACATGAAAAATCGGCGGAAGATTACCACAGCGCTGCCCGCTGGTCGCTCGGAACAGTCGATGCAGAACGCGCTCGCGCCGGGCGCTCCTGCTTCCTGCCGATCTGCTCCGGAGGACTGGAAGACCGGCCGCCCTGGTTCGAAAGCGGCTGCGGCCTCCGCTCAGCGTAGCCGACGATTGACCTCAGTCAGCGCCTCCGCTCCCGGACACAGCTGTTCGGTGCTCAGCGCGTTCAGCGGCGTACGGGTGGTGTTGAGGTGCTGGTGAAAGTCGCGTGCATCCGGATCGAGGTGAAGCAGACCGGTGACCACCTCGCCCTGCGCATGATGACGGGCGATGTAGTTCAGCGCCGCGATGCGATCACAGGGGTCGTAGTCATTGTCGGTCTTGCGCAGCCGGATGACGCTGCCGTCGTGCTGCGGCACATCGATCACGCTGCCTTCCGGATAATCGACCTCGATTGGCTCCTTGCCCTCGATGAATTCCACTCGGTTGACTGCGTCGTTGTGCTGCCGCACATAGTCGTAGCTCTTGGTCGAGCCGCCGTGGTTGTTGAAGGCCACACAGGGGCTGATGACGTCAATGAAGGCGGCTCCCCGATGACGAATCGCTGCCTTGATCAACGGCACCAGCTGGGCTTTGTCGCCGGAGAAGCTGCGGGCGACGAAGGTGGCACCCAGCTGCAGCGCCAGGCCGATCAGATCGACCGGACTGTCGGTGTTGACTGCGCCCTTCTTGCTCGCCGACCCCTGGTCGGCGGTGGCCGAGAACTGACCCTTGGTCAGCCCGTAGACCCCGTTGTTCTCCACCAGATAGAGCATGTTCACCCCGCGACGCAGCGCGTGCACAAACTGGCCGATCCCGATCGATGCCGAGTCACCGTCGCCGGAGACGCCCAGATACACCAGATCGCGATTGGCCAGCTGCGCGCCGGTCAGGGCCGAGGGCATCCGCCCGTGCACGGTATTGAAGCCGTGCGACTGCCCAAGAAAATAGTCGGGCGTCTTTGAGCTGCAGCCGATCCCGGAGAGCTTGGCCACGCGATGGGGCTGAATTTCCAGCTCCCAGCAGGCCTGGATGATCGCGGCTGAGATGGAGTCATGTCCGCAGCCGGCACATAGAGTGGAGACCTTGCCCTCGTAGTCGCGCCGGGTGTAGCCCACCTGGTTCTTGGCCAGGGTGGGGTGATGCATCTTGGGCTTGGCCAACCAGGTCATGCGGTGCGCTCCTGCGCCTGTAGCTGGGGCTGTTGGGGAAGGCGTTGGGCGATCGCCCGGGCGATATAACGCGCGGTAATCGGGGTGCCCTCGTAGTGCAGGATCGGAATCAGTCGAGCCGGGTCCAGATCGAACTCGTTGACCAGCAGTGAGCGCATCTGCGCATCGCGGTTTTGCTCGACGACGAACACCTGATCGTGCTGATCGATGAACTCCAGCACGCTATCGGGGAAAGGATAGGCGCGCAGCCGCAGCAGATCGACCGCCAGCCCGCGCCCCGCCAATCGCTCGATGGCCTCGCGCATCGACGGACTGGTGGAACCGAAGTAGATCGCGCCGATCCGGGTCGGATGGCTGGCCGGGGTGAGTACCGGCTGCGGTACCAGAGACTTGGCGGTGTTGAACTTGCGCTGCAGTCGGTGAACGTTCTCCAGATAGTCGGCGCCACGCTCGGAATAGCGCGCATTGGCGTCCTTGGTGGTGCCGCGGGTGAAGTAGGCGCCGCGGCTGGGATGGGTGCCCGGGTAGCTGCGATAGGCAATCCCGTCACCATCCACATCCTGATAGCGGCCGAAAGGCTTGCCCGCCTCCAGTTCCTCCGCAGTGATTACCTTGCCGCGGTCCAGCGTGCGCGCGGGATCCCAGTTGAATGGCTCGCACAGACGCTGATTCATCCCGATATCCAGATCGGTCATCAGGAACACCGGGGTCTGCAGCCGGTCCGCCAGATCCAGTGCGGCCGCCGCGTGCACGAAGCACTCATGGGGATCTTCCGGCAGCAGCATGATGTGCTTGGTATCGCCGTGGCTCGCGTAGGCGCAGCTGAGCAGATCGGCCTGCTGGGTGCGCGTCGGCATCCCGGTGGAAGGGCCGCCGCGCTGCACGTTGATGATGGTGGCCGGAATCTCGGCGAAGTAGGCCAGACCAATGAACTCGGTCATCAGCGACACGC
>JAGRJL010000276.1 GCA_020442775.1 Lysobacterales bacterium
ATCTCGACGCGGGACCGCGATGGCATCAACAAGACGTTCTCCGGCCTGATGAAGATCCTCTTTCCGCATGGGGGCGCAACCGAGGAAGAGGTCGAGGAACTGCTGCGCTTCGCGATTGAAGGGCGCAAGCGCGTCAAAGATCAGCTGATGCGCATCGACTCCACCTACGGCGATGTCCGCTTCACCTATCAGGACACTGATGGCCGGGCAAAACCTGTAAGCACGCTCGAAGAAGAGGAATACCCAGGCTACTACCACAAGGCCATTGCCGACGGTGAAGACGCCGAAATCTTGGAAACCGCGCCACCGGACCCGCCACAAACTCCATCTGGACTTCAGGCTCCCGCCGAGCCCGTTCTCAAGGAAAAGCACCTCACATTTCAAGAGAATCAGAAGGGACTCTCCTTCGATACGCTGCTCGGCCCTTATCTCAAGGGCGCAGCCACGATCACCGTCACGGACCCATACGTCCGCCTGTTCTACCAGGTACGCAACTTCATGGAGCTTCTGGAGACCGTGGTCAAGCACAAGACCCCGGGTGAGGAAGTGTCCGTGCATCTGGTGACAGCGGAAGACGACTTCAGAGGCGATCAGCAGAAGGACAACTTTGAGAAGATGAAAGAGTCCGCAAGCAGCGTGGGCGTCAATTTCACCTGGGAGTTCGACGGCTCCGGCACGATCCACGCCCGCCACATCGTGACCGACCACGGCTGGAAGATCTCGCTGGATCGCGGCCTCGATATATTCCAGCGATACGAGCTAAACGATGCGTTCACGTTCGCAAATCGGCTGCAGCAATACCGTCAATGCAAGGCGTTTGAGGTCACTTTCATCAAACAAAAGCGAGAAGCTGAGGGAGAATAACTAGAACGGGAAATCGGTGCCGATCACTCAGCATCAGTTGGGCAACAACTCGAACCATTCCAGGTTCTCGCCGAGCTTACCGCCACTGTAACCAGCTTCAATGTCAATTGAAATTTGCTTGGCGAATGCCCGCTTGTGCTTTGAGTCGAGCGAGGAGTTTTCAAAATGAACTTCGCCGTCTTGAGTCACGGTCCCGCTGGCGACCACCTCCCCTGCCGCTCGGTCTTCGATAACGAATTTACTGCTTGATGACACGCACGAACATCCTTCTGGCCCTTTTGAATCCGAACGCAGCATAGTCTGATCAAGTTATTGCGCGCTGCTCTTGTCAGCTTTCCACGTCCTCCCTTCGGTCTTTGGCGCGATACCCTGGCGCACATTCAAGCCAATTACTGACCTAGCGAGTGCCGACCAGCTCATGCGCTTGTTGCGGCGGGCGAAACGCAATCGCCGGTTGGCGACTTGTCACAGAACTGAACACTCCCTTCACGATCAATTACCGATGAGTGCGCCGAAGCCCGCTTGGTGACGTCAAACTGCAACAAGCTGTTGAGGTCACAGCTTTCGGCAATGTGCGACCGAATCTGTCGCGCTGAGATGCGGAAATGACGGCTGGTACCGAGTCCGCCGCACCGTGCGGCAAACGAAGGGTGATCTTCCATGTTCCATCTGTACCGCAGCAGCCGTCTGGAGAGGCTCGCTGATTTGCTTGCTGCGAAGCTGCATGGGAGTCGTCCGTACTCGGTGCTATCGCCGCAGAGCATTGTTGTCGGGCACCTGGGAATGAAGCGCTGGCTGACGCAGCGTCTCGCGGAGATATCACTGGGACCGCTGCCGAGGATTGCGGCAAACCTGGACATGCTGTTGCCCAGCGAATGGATTGATCGTCTGAGCAGCGAGGTTCTGGGGGAGTCGAACTCCGCCACAGCTCAGTTGCGCCGCGATGCCTTGCGCTGGCGCATCTTCGATGTGCTCGGCGAGCAGATTGATTCTGGAATCGTCCAATACCTACAGGGCGCTGACTCGGCTCGTCGGCGTTTTCAACTGGCAGATCGTCTTTCGGGGCTCTACAACCAGTATCTGGTCTACCGCAGCGATTGGCTGTGTTGCTGGGAAGGCGGATCAACTCGAAACGTTCCGGATTCGGTGGTGGATCATTGGCAGGGTGAGTTGTGGCGACGGGTCGTCGATACCGAGGTCGGCCACCGTGGGCGGCGCATGGGGGCGCTCGTTGCAACGCTCCCCTCGCTGGAATCGGACCCGGAACAGCCGGCGCTGCACGTGTTCGGGCTGAGTCATCTGCCGCCGGACGTCTTGGAAGCGCTGGACCGCGTGTCCGCCAATCGTGATGTCCACCTTTACTTCCCTGATCCTTGCCGCGAGTTATGGGAAGAGTTGCATCGCAGACGGGACGTTTACAGCACACAGTTGGAAGGCGGCGAGTTCCTCATTCTGAGTCATCCGCTGTTGGCCAGTTTGGGCCGGATGGGGCAACACCATTGCCTCCAGCTGGCGTCGCTCGATCCCTTCGAGGACGAGCGCGACGTCGCCGATGAGAGTCTGTTGCCCTTCCAAGCATCGGCCGGCCCGCTGCTCTCGCGGTTGCAAAACAGCATCCGCATGCTGCAACCGGACCTTATTGCCTCAGACAGACGAGCGGCCGACCCTCGCGCCGACGCCTCTCTGCGGGTTCATCTATGCCACACGCGCCTCCGTGAGTTGGAGGTGTTGAAGGACGCATTGCTCGATCGACTGGCAAACGTTAGCGATCTGCACCCGCGGCAGATTGTGGTGATGGCGCCGAATATGGCCGCCTATGCACCGCTCCTATCCGCGGTGTTTGGCGAGCCGGGTCGATCCGGCACCACCCTGCCCTACCACCTGGCTGACGTGTCGCTGCGCCGCACCCATCCGCTGCTGACCGCCTTTGCCAAGCTGCTGGACTTGCCGATGGAGCGGATCACACGCTCGCAAGTGTTGACCCTGTTGGGGCTGCCGGCGGTGATGCGCCGATTTGGACTGGACGAGTCGAAGTTTGCGGGACTGGAGCGTTGGATCGAACGCAGTCACGTGGCCTGGGGCTTGGATGGGCCGATGAAGGCCGATTTTGGTGCAACTGAAATCGACGCCAACAGCTTTGCCTTTGGCTTTGATCGAATGGCAGCCGGCTTCTTGGTTGGTAATGAAGATCCCAACTGGCTACTCGGCGACGTGCTGCCTGCACACCCGGTCATCGGCCCCGATGCGCAGGCGCTGGGCGCGCTATGGGCAGTGCTGGAATTGCTGGGCGAATGGCGCGAGCACAGTCGCCAAGCGCTGCCCTTGAGCGTTTGGGCCGAACGCCTGCAGGGCTGGATCGAACGCCTGTTCCAGT
>JAGRJL010000277.1 GCA_020442775.1 Lysobacterales bacterium
ATGCGCACGTCGCGCCTGGTCACCACGCTCACCGGCACCCGCTGCTCCAGCTGCGCTACCCGCTCCACCAGCGCCTTGATCGGCAGCGGTCGCAGATCCGGCGGCGGCAGCCTTGCCAGGGTGGTGTAGCCGGTCATGAACCGGGTCAACGCCTGGGCCCGTGAGCCGATCAGGGCCAGCCCGCCCTGCACGTCCTCGTGCCATTCGGCATCGGCCTCGACCCGCTCGCACATCCGCTCCAGGGTCTCGGCCATCGACTTGATCGGCGCCAGCGAGTTGTTCAGCTCGTGACCCAGGACCCGGATCAGCCGCTGCCAGGTCTGTCGTTCCTCCTCGCGCAGCGCACGCGACAGATCGGTGATCACCAGCAGCTGATGCGGCAATCCGCCCTGGCGGAACTGCGCCCGACGCACCTCGAAGCTGCCGGCGCGGCCGGGAAAGCTGCGCCGCACGGTGATCGGCGACGGACCTTCCAGCACGTCGACCACGCCCAGATCGCCGGCGCTACGGCCTTCGGCGCTGCTGCGCTTGACCCCGAGCAGGCGCTCGCCCGCGGGATTGATCAATTTGAGCCGGTTGTCGCCATCGAAGGCCAGAATCGCGAAATCGATATTCGCCAGCACCTTGGTCAGCAGCGCCAGGGTTTCCTCCACCCGCAGGCGCTGCTCGCGCAGGGTCTGCGAAAGCACGTTGACCTCCCAGACCACGTCGCCCATCGCATCGCCGCGATGCGCGCGAGTGCCGCGCAGGCTGTAGTCGCCTTCGCGCAGCGCCTCGAGCAGGTTGGACAGGGTGTAGAGCGGAAACACCACCCGGTTGCGCAGGGTGTAGGCACCCCACAGCCACATCACCGGCAGCAGCCCTATCAGCATCCAGCGCAGATCACCCTCCGGCGCGCCAAACACCAGCACCACCAGCGCCAGCAGGGCGACCGGCAGCCCGGTGAGCAGCGCCGCGCGCCACAGCCGGCTCTCGAAGGCGGCGCCGCTGGATGGCGGTGCGTTACGCTGCTGACGCATGGGGACCCGTGAGCTTCACCGCATCGAGCGCGGTCGAGCGCCGATGGTGACAGAAATCGGTCGACCGGGCGCACCAGCCGTCGGCGTCATTGCTGCGCTCAGCTGGCCTCGATCCCATATTTTTCCAGCCGTCGATAGAGGGCGGCGCGACTCAGACCCAGCGCATCGGCGGCGTGGGAGAGATTGTTGCCGCTGCGGGTAAGCGCCTGGCGGATCAATACCTCCTCGGCCGCATCCAGGGTCATTCCATCGATCGCGCTGGTGCCGGCGCTTTCGGCGCGAGTGCCGACGCCACGCAACTGCAGATCAGCCGCGTCGATCTCGTTGCTGGCCGCCATCAGCACCGCGCGCTCGAGCACGTGATTGAGCTCGCGCACGTTGCCCGGCCAGGCATAGCGGCGCAGGGTGCTCTGGGCCTGGGCCGAGAGGGTCAGCCCCGGGCGCCGGTAGCGCTCGGCGTGGCTGCGCAGAAAGCGGTTGGCGAGCAGCAGGATGTCGCCCTCGCGTTCGCGCAGCGGCGGCAGTCGAATCTCCACGGTGTTGAGTCGGAACAGCAGATCCTGACGGAAGCGCGCTTCGCCAATCAGAGCGTCCAGATCGGCATTGGTCGCCGACACCATGCGCACGTCCACAGCGACCGTACGCGAGGAGCCAACCCGCTCGAACTCGCCGTCCTCCAGCACCCGCAGCAGCTTGGCCTGCTGCGACAGCGGGATGTTGCCGATCTCGTCCATGAACAGGGTGCCGCTGTCGGCCAGCTCGAATCGCCCGATGCGGTCGGCCTTGGCATCGGTGAAGGCCCCGCGCACGTGGCCAAACATCTCGCTTTCGAAGATATGCTCGCTGATCCCGCCCATGTTGACCTTGATGAAGGCCGCCTCTCGGCGCCGCGAGCGTTGGTGGATCAACTCGGCCAGATCGCTCTTGCCGGTGCCGTTCTCACCGGTGATCAGCACATTGGCGTCAGACGGCGCGACTCGGTCGACCATCGACATCACCGCGCGCATCACCGGGCTGTCGGCGATGAACTCGCCGCTGTCGCCCCTTTCGTCCGCCTTGAGAATGTCGTTCTCGGCCTGCAGTCGGTTGGCCTTGCGCCGGGCCTCGCCCAGCGCGATCTGATTGCGCAGCACGCTGAGCAGGCGATGGTTGTCCCAGGGCTTCTCGACGAAATCTCCGGCGCCGGCGCGAATCGCCTGCACCGCCAGATCAATCGTGCCCCAGGCGGTCATCACCACCAGCGGCAGATCGCTGTCCAGCCCGCGCAGCTTGCCGATCAGGTCCAGACCCTCCTGCCCGGAGGTGGTGTCGCGGGTGTAGTTCAGATCCAGCAGCGCGACCGCGAAGGTCTTGCTGCGCACCGCCTCGATCGCTTCGGCAGGATCGGAAACGGTGACCGTGGCGAAGCCTTCGGCCTTGAGCATCAGGCGCAGCGCCTGCAGCACGTCCGGCTGATCATCGGCGATCAGAATCGGTGCGGCGCTCATGCGCCCGCAGTCCCGGTGACCGCCTGCAGCCAGCCGTCGAACAGATCCACCCGGCGATTGCCGCGGGCGGCGTAGTCGGGGTTGTGAGTGACCTGAACGATGGTCATCCCCTGCCCGTTCAGCTCCGAAAGCAGGTCCATGATCATCTGGCCCTGGGTGGAATGCAGCGCGCCGGTGGGCTCGTCGGCGAGCAGCACCGCCGGTTCGGTGATCACCGCTCTGGCTACGGCCACCAGCTGCTGCTGTCCGCCGGAGAGCTGGCTGGGATACAGATCCTTCTTGCCGACAATCTGGAAGCGATCGAGCACATCGCCCACCCGGGCCTTGCGTTCGCTGGCCGAGACGTCGCGATAGCTCAGCGGCAGGTCGAGATTCTCATAGACGGTCAGATCGTCGAGCAGGTGGTAGTGCTGGAAGATGAAGCCGATGTGGTCGCGGGCCAGTTGTTTGCGCTGCTTCTCACTGGCGCCGTGCACCGCCTCGCCGGCGAGCAGGTATTCACCGTCGAACTCGCTGTCGAGCAGTCCAAGGATATTGAGCAGCGAACTCTTGCCGGAGCCGGAAGGCCCCATGATCGACAGAAAGTCGCCCGGATTGACGCTCAGATTGATCTGCCGCAGCACCCAGCTGCGCCCGCCCTTGAGCGGATAGGACTTTTCCACGCCGCGAAGCTCGATGACTGCTTCCGTTTCACTCATTGCTGCACTCCCTTCGATCTGCTGACCGGTAGTGAGCAAGGGGCGTGCCAACCAATGGTCAGCGCCCAAGTGTCTGAATTGACGAAAAATTTGCCATCGGCCCGGACTGGCAAAAGTGTCCGATATCGGACACTTTCGCATTCAGAATTGGTTGAGGCTTGCCGCGAGGCCTATTTGCCGTCGCCCTTGGGCTTGACCCCGCGCGCAGCGGCCAGTTCGTCGGCGATCCGATTGGCCGCACCGTTCATGAACATGCCGACATTCTGCACCGCGTTGGTGGAGGCGCCGATCGGTAGCGGCCAGCTGTTGCGATCGACATCGAAGCTGCCCAGCAATTCGCCGGTGGTGTTGTCGGTGACGGTGACGGTGGCCTCGAAATGGGCCTGGCCGGCAAAACCGGTCACCATTCGCGCGGCCACGTTGCCCTCTTCAAAACGGGTGATAGTGCCGCTGACCCGCAGCGCGCTGCCCTCCAGCGGATCGCGCGAGACTTCGCTAAAAGCGCCACGCTCGGTCAGTTCCTCGGCGATGCGGTCAGCGAAATGCGAACGGGCTTCGGCCAGCGCGCCGAGGAAGTCGGCCAGCTTCTGCTCATCATCGGACTTCTTGGTCGCAGTGGCGTCGAAGTTGATGACTTCGACCCGGTCGTAATCCCGGATCTGCCGGCGGGCGTCGGCAGACTCGGTGCGCAGCTTGGAGGTGGAGCCACAGGCCACCAGCAGCAGCATCAGGATCGGCAGACCCAATCGCAGGCTGCGCAACCCCCAACCGCCCACTTGCTTCGAAGCGCTCATCCCCATGGTCCCACCCAACTGGTCAGCGAGGGCCACAAGTGTAGCCCGAGCAGCGCGCCGATGGCGCTTTGGCGATTCACAGCTTGAATGACGCTCAGCCGCGCAGCACTCCCATCGGCGCCACCGCGAGCGCGCGCCGCAGCGGAATCAGCGCCGCCAGCGCCGCCACCACCAGCACCACCACGCCGGCGGCCAGAAAATAGACCGGATCGTGCGGCGAGATGCCGTAGACCAGGGCCGCCAGCAGCGGCACCGAGAACCAGGAAATCAGCATGCCCAACGCCAGCCCCGGCAGCAGCACCGCAATCAGCCCGCCGGCCATCCAGCGTCCGACATCCACTCCCTGCGCACCCAGCGCGCGACGCACCGCAATTTCGCGGCGACGCTGGCTCACTTCGCCTGCGAGCAGTGCGAACAGCCCGGTCAGCATCAGCGCGGTCACCACCGAAGCCAGGGCCACCGCAAGGGATGCGCCCAGGCGCCATGGCGCCACCGCCTGGGCCAGGCTCTGCGCCAGCGGTCCGGCGTCAAACACCGCAGCACCCGGCTCGATCCGCCACAGCGCCTCGCGCAAGCCGGCGATCGCGGTATTCGGGTCGCCATCGACCTGCGCGAGAATGGAGAAGCCGGCGAACGGAATCTGCGCCAGCGGCGGGTAGATCGCCGGGCTGGCCGGCTGGTCCAGTCCGGCAAAGCGAACGTCGCCGACCACCCCAACGATCTCGCGATCCTTGCCCCAGAACTGCACCTTCTGACCGATCGGGTCAACATCACTGAACCAGCGTTTGACGAAGGCCTGATTGACCAGCACCACGTTGGGAGCGTCGCTGCGATCGCTGGCGCTCAGATTACGCCCGCTGAGCAGATCCAGACCGACCGTTGGCAGGTAGCCAGGACTGATCGCACGCAGGGTGGTTTCCTCTTCCGGGCGCTCTTCGGCGCGATCGGAGCGCACAACGGTGGTGGTCCAGCCGGACTGCAGCGGCTGATTCTGCGCCAGCGCCAGCGAGCGTACGCCGGACAGCTGAGCCAGATCCCGTTCGGCCTGCTGCAGCACCTGCATCAGCTCCGGCCATTTCGGGTAGACCTCGATACCGGGGAAGGGATAGCGCGCCTGCGGCAGCTCCACCGACAGCCGCACCACCTTCTCGGCGCGGAAACCCGGGTCAACTGCGGCCACCTTCATTGCGCTGCTGGCAAGCAGAATCGCGGCGCTGGCGGCGACCAGTCCAAAGCTGACCTGGGCTATCTGCAGGCCGCGGCCCAGCCGCTGGCTGTGTTTGCCGGCACCGGCGCTGCGACCGCCGCTATCGAGCGCATCTACCGCCACGCTGCGGCTGGCCCGCCGCGCCGGCAGCAGCCCGATCAACATCGACAGGGCGACGCTCAATGCGCCCATGATCGCGATCACCTGGCTGTCCAGGCCCAGCGCTTCGGGATCGAAGTTGCCCAACGGCAGCGTCGCGCGGGCCCAGGCCAGCGCCGCCTTGGCCAGCACCACCGCCAGCAGCAGCCCGAGCGCGCCGAGCAGGAGGTGTTCGATCAGCAGCTGGCGCAACAGCCGCCCGGGTGCCGCACCCAGCGCCGACTGCACCGCCAGGCTGGCGCGGCGACCTTGATGTCGCGCGCTGAGCAGCAGCAGCAGATTCACGCTGACGGTTAGCAGCAGCAGCGCCACCAGCCAGCTGGCCAGACGCGCGCTCTCGGTCCAGCTGCGGACCAGGTGCTGGTGCATCGGCACCACCCGGGCCTGGCGACCGTCGTTGCTGTCCGGGTACTGCTGCATCAGCCGCTGCGCCAGCGCGCCCATTTCGGCATCCGCCGCGGCCAGGCTGACCCCGTCAGCCAGACGTCCCAGCGCAATCGTCCCGTGGACCCCGCGCTCATCGGCAAAGGCGCGCTGCTTGCGCACCAGCGAGTACCACAGGTCCGCATCCAGCGCCCAGCCGCGCTGCTCGGGCAGCACCCCGACAATCTCGTAGGGCTCACCCTCAAGTTCGATCCGCTGACCGACGATCTGCGGGTCTGCGGCAAAGCGGGTGCGCCAATAGTCGTAACCCAGGACCACCACCGGCGGCCCGTTAACGGCGTCCTCTTCGGTATTGAGGGTACGTCCCAGCAGCGGCTGCAGGCCCAGCAGCGACGGCAATCCATGGGTCATGGCCAGCCCATTGCGGCGCTCCTGACCGCCCTCAATGGAGGTGACCGAAACCTGCTGACGGGTATAGCCGGAAAAGCCCTCGATGGTGTTGGCCTGGTCCGCCCAGTCGCGCAGGTCTGGCAAGGAGGTCATCGCCAGCGAGCCTTCGGCACCGCGTTCGGTCTGCCAGATGTAGACCAGACGGTCGCCATCGGCATAGGGCAGCGGCGCATACAGCAGCGGCTGCAGCCATCCCGCCAGGGCACCACCGACCCCGGTGCCCAGACCCAGCACCACAACCAGTGCCAGCGTGGTCCAGGGGTCGCGGCGCAGCCGCTCGAAGGCCAGTCGCAAATCCAGCTGCCATCCTTGCAAGAGCTTCATCGTCGATTTCCTCAGTCCGCGCGCAGCGCGCGCATGGGCGGCAGTCGCGCGGCGCGGGCAGCCGGACTCCAGGCGGCCACTGCGGCGACCAGCGCCAAAGCCAGCGCCGAGATGAGATAGGACCAGACGTCGCTACCGGCCGGCCGATAGACCAGCGCGCTGAGCAACCGGGCGGCGAAATAGGCCCCGATCAGCCCCATCGAAACGCCAATCACCGCCAGCTGCAGGGCCTCGGCGAGCACCAGCTGGCGCACCGAGCGGGGGCTGGCCCCCAGCGCCAAGCGAACCCCCAGTTCCTGTCCCCTTCGGGCCACGCTGAATGCCAACAGCCCATACAGCCCAACCGCCGAGACCAGCAGCGCGGTGACCGCAAACACACCCAGCAGCTGCACCACGAATGTGGATTGCGCCAGGCTGCGGGCCTGAATCTGATCCATGCTTCGTACGCCGAACAGCGGCACCTCCGGCGCGAGCTCCTGCAGCTTGCGGCGCAACGGTTCGGCCAGAAGGAGTGGATCCAGCTCGCTGCGCAGCACCATCGTGGTGGTGTCTGGCGTTGGCGACTGCCCGTAGCCCAGGTACATCTCGGCCGAGCTCTCGCGACCCAGCGACCACTGACGCACGTCGCTGACCACGCCGACGATCTCGAACTGCTCGTCCCACCACTGGATCCGCTGACCGATGGGATCGCCATTGGCGAAGTGCTCGGCGGCAAAACGCTGGTTGATCACGGTCTCACGAGCGTCGGTTTCCGACCGCGGCAATCGACCGCGCTGTACGGTGATCCCCAGGGTGTCGAAGTAACCGGGTGTGAACCAGCGCCATTCCACCGTTGGCTCGCTGCCGGCAGGGTAGTCGCGGCCGACCACGGTGACGCTGCCGTTCCAGTTGTTGCTGCCGCTCAACGGCACCGCATCAATCGCCGCCGCAGACTGCACGCCGGGCAATGCCGACAGTTCGGCGAGCAGACCGTCGAGGAAGCGGGCGTTCTCCGCCGAAGCCGCCAGCATGCCCGCGTAGCCGTCCTCGGCCACGGTGGGCGCAGGCAGTGTGATCCGGGCGGTTAGCAGACCATCGGTCCTGAATCCCGGATCGACCGCGGCCAACCGCGACAGGCTTTGCAGCACCAGCAGACAGCTGACCAGCAGCAGCGCGCTCACCGCCAGCTGACCGACCACCAGCCCGCGGCGCCAACTCGCGCGCAGCCCCGCGGCACCGTCCTGGCGACTGCCGCGCAGTCCGGCAGCACCGCTCATGCGGGTCGCCGCCCAGGCCGGCAGCAGCCCGGACAGCGCGGTGGCGCTCACCGCGGTAACGATTGCCATGGTCCATTCCGCCGGTCCCAGCTGGAGCTTGTCCAGACGGGGAATCGCCTCGGGGGCCAGCAGGCGCACCAGATCCAGCCCGAGCTGGGCGATCAGCAGACCCAGCGCCAGACCGCCGAAGCCAAGCAAGGTCGCCTCGGCCAGCACGCTACCCATCAGCCGCATCCGGCTCGCGCCCAGCGCGGCTTCGGTGGCGATCTCTCGCTGGCGGCCGGCCAGTCTGGCCAGCGCCAGATTGGCGACATTGGCGCAGGCCACCGCCAGCACCAGCAGCACCGCGCCCTGCAGCAGCCACAGCATTGAGGCCACATCGCGGGTTTGCCAGGCCAGCAGACCCTGCACCCTGAACTGCATTCCCAGATGGTTCTCCGGGAACTCGCGGGCCCAGCGCCCGCTGATCGCATCCAGTCTGCCCTGCAGCGAGGCCACTCCGAAGCTGGGCTGCAGCCTTGCCAGCACCATCACGTAATTGTTGCCGCGCGACTGCTGGCGCTGGGCAAAGCGAGCCGGTATCCACAGCTGCTCTTCGACCACCTCGGCCACCGTCGCCGGCATCACCCCGACGATGGTCAGCTGCTTGTCGTCAATCGTCAGGCTTTGCCCAAGGGCCGCTGAAGCTTCTGCGAAGAGTCGCTGGGCCAGCTGGGCAGAGATCACCGCGGCCGGACTCTGCTGTGGATCCTGATCAGCGGGCTGCAGCGTCCGACCCAGCGCAGCCTGAACGCCGATGACCTCGAAGTAGGCGGCCGACACTTCGGCCACCTGCAGACGCTCGGCGCTGCTACCGTCGCTGGCGCGCAACACCCTAGTTGAGGTGGCAATTCCGGCGAACTGGACCTGATCATCGCTGGCCGCTTCCAGCTCAGCCCAGCCGGCTGGCGAAATTGGCCCCGCCTGTACCGGCGGCTGCTCGCGAAAAACGTGGTAGACCTGATCGGGCTGGGTCAGCGGCAGCGGCCGCAACAAGACCGTTTGCAGCACCGAGTACAGGGCAATACTCGCGCCCATGGCCAGTCCCAGCGTGAGCAATGCGCTCAGTGCGGGACCGGGCTGACGCAGCAGGCGGCGCAGCGCCAGGCGCAGGGCGGCGATCATTGGCGGATCCTGATGACGGTCAAACGCTGGTCCGGATGTGGTCGATGACAGGTCGCCGTCAGTTGCGTCCCTATTTCGCCGACCTGCTCAAGATCAGCGGCCACCGCGGCTTGCGGCGCCGACTCCAGCGCAGGTGCGCTGGGTCCATCGATGTCGCTGGCCATCGCACTCAGCAGCAGCCATGGGAGGGTCAACAGCAGCGTTCTTGCCGGGCTGGGCGAACGCTGGCGCTGCCCGTCTCGACTCAATCCGTGGCGCCAGATGGATCTTCCGTAGCGATACATGAGGTTGCTCCTTGCTGACCTGCAAGGACTCTTTTGCAATCGCCGTGCCAGAATTCGTGTTCTTTAAAATCAGATAGTTAGAATAGATGGCCCCGGATGTGGGCGGATACTGTCCGCCTGTGCGTCCGCCTCCGAACGTCCGCCAGCGAGATCGCCAGCGATATCGCCGACGGCTCTCAGTCCTGCCGCAGCGCGGCCATTGGATCACTGCGCGAGGCGCGCAGGGCCGGTGGCAGGGTCGCTATCAGGGCCAGGATTGCGAGGATTGCCGAAGCGCCCAACAAGACCGGCCATTCCAGCGCGCCGGTTTCATAAAGCAGCGACTCCAGCGCACCACCGACGATGACGGCCAGCACCAGTCCCAGCGCGATCCCGGTCCCGGCCAGGCGCAGGCCGCGACCCACCACATCGGCAATCATCGACCCCTGATCGGCGCCCAGCGCGGCGCGCACCCCCAGCTCCCGGCGACGCTGGGTCACGGTGTAGGCGAGCACCCCGTAGACCCCGATGGCCGCCAGCAGCAGGGTGGCGGCGGCAAAGGCGGTACTGAGGCTGGCCAACGTCCGCTCGTTGCGCATCGCCGCGTCGACCAGATCGTTCATCACCTGCGGATTGCCCAGCGCCAGCAGCGGATCCACCGAGGCGACCGCCTGACGCAGCGCCGGCAGCAGCGCGGACGGATCACCATTGCCCCTGGCCACCACGAACAGGAAACGATTGCCGAAGTAGGTCAGCGGCAGATAGAGCGAGGGCACTTCGGGCACGTTCAGTCGGTTCCCGCGGACGTCGGCGACCACACCCACGACTTCACAATGCAGCGGATTGTCGCTGTCATAGTTGAAGGTGACCCGACGGCCCAGCGGATCGCCGGCATAGTGGGCCTGTGCGAAGGCCTGATTGCTCAGCACCACGCAGGGCCCGTCGCGATTGTCGGCGATGCTGAAGTCGCGCCCGCGCAGCAGGGTCGCGCCCATCGCCTGCAGATAGCCGGGGCTGGCCATGTTGTAGAAGGCGCGCGCACCGTCGCCGCCGGGATCCATACCCTCCGGCAGCACCTGGGTATCGCTGACAAAGTTGGATAGCGGCAGAGCGCTGGTCATCCCGCTGACCTCCACCCCGGCAATCGCATCCATCTGCTCGCGCAGCTGGTTGCTGAAGTTCACCAGCGCAGCCCGATCCGGATAGCGCTGATCGTTCAGGCTGAGGGTAAAAGTGGCCACCGATTCGGGTCGGAATCCCGGATCCACCTGACGCAGCCGCTCCAGGCTGGTGAGGAACAGGCCGGCGCCGACGCTCAGCATCAGCGCCAGGGCAAAGGTGGAAACCACCAGTGCGCTGCGCAGCCATTGCCCTGAGCGTGCGCCGACGCTGGCGCGATCCCCGTCACGCAGCACGCTGGCCAGACGGAACTGGGTCCCCATCCGCATCGGCAGCAGCGCCGACAGCGCACTGGCGGCCAGACTCAATGCGACACAGAACAGCAGCACCCGCCAGTCCAGCTGCGGCAGCTGGGTCGCCCCGGCGCTGAGCAGGGTGGCGCTCACCCAACTCAGCACTGCCTGAGCGAGGGGCAGCGCCAGCAGCACCCCGGCCGCGGCCAGAACCAAGCTTTCCAGCAGGGCCAGTCGCAGCATCCGCCAGCGCGCAGCTCCCAGCGCCGCACGCACCGCCCACTCACGGCGGTCTCTGGCGACTCGCGCCAGGCCGAGATTGATCAGGATGGCCAGCGCCACCAACAGCACCACGAAGGTGGCGGCGAACATCACCCACAGCTGGTTGCGCAGGTTCGCCGCGATGAACTCATCCATCGGCTGCAGCTTGCCGCGGTGGCCGCGATTGGTGTCCGGATACTGTTGCGCCAGCCGCTGCTGCAGGGCGTCGAACTCCGATCGCGCGGCATTCAGGCTAACCCCGTCGGCCAGACGGCCGATCGCGGTGAGAAAGTAGTTGCCGCGCTGCTCGGTATCGCCCTGCAGCGGCCGCCACAGGCTGCGCGGACTCAAGCTGGGCGAGACCAGCCCAGGCGCGGCGATCCCGACAATGGTGTGCGGCTCGCCGTTGAGCGTGATCGCCTGGCCCAGCGCCTGCGGATCGGCGCCATAGCGCTCGCGCCAGAATGCGTGCGACAAGATCACCGCCCGCGGACCATCGGGCAGGTCCTCCTCGGCAGTGAAGTCGCGACCCAGCGCCAGCGGAACCCCGAGCACCCCGAAATAGCCCTGGGTCACCTGCGCAGCCGGCAGCTGCTGCGGTTCACCCAGGCCGGTGAGATCGGCCTGCCAGACGGTGAATGCGGCCACCTCGTCGAAGCTCCGCAGTTGCTTGCGCCAATCAGCCAGATCGGCCGGGTTGGTGACATCGGTATCGGAAAAGCCCTGGGCGCTGGCATCGACCCACAGCATCGTCAGTCGCTCGGGTTGTGGGTAGGGCAGCGCGCGCAGCAGCACCGCATCCACCGCCGAGAACAGGCCGCTGGTGGCGCCAATCCCCAGCGCCAGCAGCAAAATGCTCAGGACACTGTAGAGCGGACTGCGGATCAACCGGCGTAGCGCAACTCGAAACTCGGACATGCTGCTCTCCGTTTGGCAACCTCGATGGGTGATTTCCGCGACTGCCCTCAGCCGTCGCGCAGCGCGCTCATCGGCTCTACCGACATCGCCCGGCGTGCAGGCAGCCAGGTGGCCAGCGCGGCAGCCGCGCCCAGGACCGCGGTGACCGTGGCGAAGGTGATGGGATCAAAGCTGTCGACCCGATACAGCGCGAATGACAGCGCCTTGCCAAAGCCCAGGCCGAGCAGACCGCCCAGGACCAGCCCGATCCCGACCTGCATCGCTCCCTGCCCGGCGACCAGCCCCATGATGCTGCGCGCCGAGGCGCCCAGCGCCCGGCGCACGCCGATCTCGCGGGTGCGCACGGAAACCGAATAGGCCAGCACCGCATAGAGCCCGGCGCAGGCCAGCACCAGGGCAAAACCGGCAAAGGTGCCGAACAGGCGGGCCAGCAGGCGGAAGTCGAACAACACCACATCCAGCCAGTCGTCCATGCTGCGCAGCCAGTACACCGGCATGTCCGGGTCCAGCTTCGCTGCGGCGTTGCGCATCGCCTCGGCAAAGGCCATCGGCGGACCCGACACCCGTATCACCGGGCTGACAAAGGGCCACGGCTGCTGCGCGTGCGGCTGGTAGATCTGCGCCGCGGTGCTGGTTCGGGTCACCCCGAACTCCTCCATGTCCATCATCACATCTCCGACCACGCCGACCACGGTCAGCCAGGGCGAGGCGGGGTCGCGCGGATCCACCTTCAGTCGCTGCCCCAGCGCCTCGCGCTGTGGCCACAGCTCGCTCGCCAGCGACTGACTGACGATCGCCACCGGCTGGCTGTCGGCGCGATCGCTGTTGCTGAAATCACGCCCGGCCAGCAGCGGGACCGCATAGACCTCGAAATAGCCCGGCGTCACCACGCTGTGATTGGCGACCTGCCCGCGATCGCCGGCCGGCGGCAGCACCTCGCCCTCGAGCAGCAGCTCGCTGCTGCCCACCGCCTGCATCGGTACCGACGAAGTCACCGCGGCGGCCTGCACCCCGGGGGTTGCCTGCAGTTCCCGCTGGAGTTGGTTGACGAACTCAGCCCGATCGGCCGGTTCCGGGTAGGCGCCGGGAAACATTCCCAGGCGACCACTGAGCACGCCCTCCAGGTGCGCGCCGGTGGGCACTGCCTGGATCTCCATGACGCTGCGCA